>NZ_JBWKDT010000024.1:0-138524 GCF_056435785.1 Streptomyces sp. NPDC043870 | reverse complement strand
TCCCCCCCCTTCCCCCCTCCCCCCCCCCCCCCCCCCACCCACACCCCCCCCCCCCCCCCCCCCCCCCCCCCCCCCCCCCCCCCCCCCCCCCCCCCGACGCCGTGCCGGTCCGGGCCCGCTCGGCAGCAGGGGGTGAGGCGCGTTCCGCCTCGTCCCTCCTCGCTCACCTGCTTCCACCCGCGTCCACCTGTGGTCGCCGGCGTTCGGGTCAGTTCGTACCGATCTTCGCGAGCAGGTCGACGATCCGGCCCTGCACCTCGGCGCTCGTCGACCGTTCCGCGAGGAACAGGACCGTCTCGCCCGAGGAAAGCTTGGGCAGCTCCGCATGGTCGAGGTCCGCGGAGGTGTAGACGACCAGCGGGGTGCGGTTCAACTGCCCGTTCGCACGCAGCCAGTCGATGATCCCGGCGCGCCGACGGCGTACCTGCATCAGGTCCATCACCACGAGGTTCGGCCGCATCTGCTGTGCGAGCGTCACCGCGTCCGCGTCCGCCCCGGCCCGCGCGACCTGCATCCCGCGCCGCTCCAGCGTCGCCGTCAGCGCGGTCGCGATGTCGTCGTTCTCCTCGATCAGCAGCACCCGGGACGGGTGCTGCTCGCTGTCGCGCGGCGCCAGCGCCTTCAGCAGTACGGCGGGGTCGGCGCCGTACGCCGCCTCGCGCGTGGCCTGCCCCAGTCCTGCCGCGAGCAGCACCGGCACCTCGGCCGCCACCGCCGCCTGGCGCAGCGACTGGAGGGCGGTGCGCGTGATCGGCCCGGTCAGCGGGTCGACGAAGAGCGCCGCGGGGAACGCGGCGATCTGCGCGTCCACCTCCTCGCGCGAGTGCACGATCACCGGCCGGTAGCCGCGGTCGCTCAGCGCCTGCTGCGTGGCGACGTCCGGCGCGGGCCAGACCAGCAGTCGGCGTGGATTGTCCAGCGGCTCCGGGGGCAGCTCGTCGTCGACGGGTACGGGCTGCGGCTGGTTCGCCACCTCGACGGCGCCGCCGGGGCCGTCGAGCGGTTCGGGCCCCTCCGCGCCCTCGTCCGGTGCGCCTATCGCGTACGACCGGCCCTCGGCGGGAACGGAAAGCCGCTGGTGGGGTTGCTGGGCAACCTGAGGCAGCTGGGGCTGAGGCTGGGGCTGGGACTTCGGGTGCGGCTGCGCGGCGGCCTCGGGCAGTGGACGCTCCTTCTCGGGCGGGGTGGCCAGCTTGCGCCGGCGCCCGGAGCCGAGCGTCTGGTTCTGCGTGGCCTGTGCGGTCTGCGCGACAGACGGGAGCTGCGACGCGGACTGCTGGTTCTGCTGCTGGGCGATCTGCTGGGCGAACGGCACGCCCTGGCCGAGCGTGCGCACGCTGAACGCCCTGCCCTGCGACGCGTCGGCGGAAGCCGCCAGTGCCTCCACGGGTGCCGGTGCGGGTGCCGGTGCCTCGGCGGGGAGCGGCTGAGCGGCGGGGGGCGGCCCGGGCGCGGTGACCGCGGCGGGCGGCAGGGGCACGGATCCGGTGCCGCCACCTCCGGCAGTGGCAGACCCCGTCCCGGCCTCGGCGAGGGCGGCGAGGCCCTGCCCGGAGGTCCTGTTCTCGGCCGCGCGTGCCCGGCGGCGGCCGGTCGGTACGGGGTGCGGCTGCGGCGGGGTGTGATCAGCGTTCGGCTCTGCGTGTGCGGCGTCGTGGCGGCCCTCGTCACCATGATCCGGGGCGGGAGCCGGCGCGGGCGCCGGTGCCGCCGGCGGGACCGGGGCGCGGTCGGCCTCGGCGGGCGGCAGCGCGAACGCGGCTCGCGCGTTTCCGGTGTCTCCGGTGTCTGTGGTGTCCCCGGTGGGCCTGGGCCGTTCCTGTGCGGTCGACAGCGCCCGCCGTGCTCGCCGCCCACCCGGCTGCGCACCGGTACCGGCGGGCTCCAGCGCACCGGCGCCGACGCCACTGCCTCCCGCGCCACCGTCGTGCGACCCGCCGACCGCGACCGAGGGGCCAGGAGCGGGAGGGGCAGGAGGAGCGGGAATCGCGCTCAGGCCGGACGCGCCGTCCCCCCAGGGACCGGCGGTCGTGGCGCCCGGCGCGGCCGGGGTCGTCTCCGCCGGTGAAGGCACACCGGCCGGAGGAGTCGAAGAAGTTGCCGGAGCCGCAGCCGTCGCGGGAGCAGCAGCAGTCACGGAAGCCGCAGCAGCCGTGGAAGCCGACGGAGCGGAAGGCAGTGCGGGCAGCGCCGCCTGGGCGCGGCGGGCGCGGCGGCCGGTGCCCTGGGGGACCATCGCCTCAGGCCCCACACCCTGCGGCGGGACTGTGTTCCCGAGCGCCGGGCGCCCGGCGCCGGCCTCCGCGGAGGTGACGACGGAGCCTTCGGCCGCCGGGGCCGGTGCTTCCGCCTCGGCGGGGCTGGGCCGTCCGCGACGACGGCCCGTGCCACCGGCACCCGCACCGTCCCCACCGACACTGCTGCCCGCGCCGTTCGTACCGCCGCCCGCGCTGTTCGTACCGCCGTTCGTACCCCCGTTTGTGCCCCCGTTTGTGCCGCCGTCCGTTGGGGCGTCCGTGCGCGCACGGCGCCGCCCCGAAGGCTCGCCGGGCGGCTCCGGTTCCACGGGGCTCTCCAGGAACGCGTCCGTGGAGGCCCGCCGTGCGCGCCGCCGACCGCCACCCGACGTGGGCGCGGGCGGCGCGGGCGCGGCCTCCGGCTCGGCCGAGGCGGACGGAGCCGACGGCGGCGTCACCGTCCCCGAGCCCGCGCCCAGCGGCACCTCCAGGACGTACGCGCTGCCGCTCATCCCCGGCACCTCGTGCGTCTGCAGCACCCCGCCATGAGCGGCCACGATCCCGCGGACGATCGGCTCGTGCACCGGATCGCCCCCGGCGTACGGTCCCCGTACCTCGATCCGTACGACATCGCCGCGCTGCGCCGCCGCGACCACGATCGTCGAGTCGACGTATCCGCCGCCCGCTCCCACGACGATGCGGGTCTGACCGGTCGAATCGACCCCGGCGACATCGGCGATCAGATGGGCCAGGGCCGTCGCCAGGCGGGCCGCGTCCACCTCGGCCTCGATCGGGAAGGCGTGCACCGCGAACTGCGCGCGCCCAGGGCCGATCAGCTCGACCGCGCCCTCGACGCCGGCCGTCACGACCGCGTCGAGCAGCACGTTCGCCTTGGCCAGCTGTTCGGTACCGGCGTTCAGCCGCTGGAAGCCGAGCACGTTGTCGACGAGCGTGGTCATCCGGGCGTAGCCCGCGGCGAGGTGGTGCAGGATCTGGTTGGCCTCCGGCCACAGCTGCCCGGCCGGGTCCGCGGCCAGCTTGCCGAGCTCGCCCCGCAGCTCCTCCAGCGGCCCGCGCAGCGACTCGCCGAGTACGGCGATCAGCTGGGCGTGCCGGGCGGTCAGCGAGGCCTCCCGCTCGTCCCGCTCCTCGATCTCCGCCGCGTACCGCTCGGCCCTGTCGGCCAGCTCTGCCGCGTACTTCTCGTCGAGCCGGGCGATCTCGGCGGTGTACTTCTCGTCGCGCTCGGCCAGCTCGGCCGTGTGCCGCTCGTGGCGCTCGGCGATCTCCGTGGTGTGCTGCTGCGTCAGCTCCTCGTAGGGCCGTCGGTCGGTGAACGTCATCACCGCACCGACCAGCTGGTCCCCGTCCCGTACCGGCGCGGTCGTCAGGTCGACCGGCACCGGCTTGCCGTTCTTCGCCCACAGCACCTGGCCCCGGACCCGGTGTTTGCGCCCCGACCTGAGCGTGTCCGCGAGCGGCGACTCGTCGTACGGGAACGGCTCGCCGTCCGGCCGGGAGTGCAGGATCAGCGGGTGCAGCTCCTTGCCGCCGAGATCACTGGCGCGGAAGCCGAGTATCTGGGCGGCGGCCGGGTTGACGAGTACGACCCTGCCGTCGGTGTCGGTACCGACGACGCCTTCGGCGGCGGCCCGCAGGATCATTTCGGTCTGCCGCTGGGAGCGGGCGAGTTCGGCTTCGGTGTCGACGGTGCCGGACAGGTCACGCACGACGAGCATCAGCAGTTCGTCGCCGGTGTAGCTGCTGCTGCTCCCGCCGCTGCCGCTGCCGTACGAGTCGTACGCCTCGCGGCCGTCCTCCAGGCTCGCGCTGGTGACCTCGACGGGGAACTCCCCGCCGTCGGTGCGGCGCGCGACCATCCGGGTCGGCTTCGTACGGCCCCGCTCGTCGGCCGAGTCGGGCCGCCGCATCGATCCGGGGATCAGCTTCGAGTCGAAGGACGGCAGGAGATCGAGCAGACCGCGTCCGACGAGCGCCGTACCGGGCGTCTCGAACATCTCCAGGGCGATGGTGTTGGCGTTGACGACCGTGCCGTTGCAGTTGACGAGAACGAGCCCGTCCGGGAGGGCGTCGAGTATGGCTGCGAGGCGAGCAGCGCCTCGGGATGGCCTGCTGCTCACGACGACGCTTCCTCCCTGACATACAGCATTTTGCGGACGGCCGGCCCCATCTTGCCCCTCGGGCCGCGGCCTGTCACTGGAGGGAGTCTAAAGGCAGGGGATGCGCCCGCGGCGGTGGATGAGGGGGAGCTCTCACCAAGGTTCTGTGTACACGGAGTCGTCCCGCTCCCCGGGGGACACCCTCCGGAACGCCCGCCGACCCGGACGCTGTCCGCGCCGCCCGCAGTCGCCCGTGGGTGTGCGGATGGTGTGCGGAGAGGTGCGGGTGGCGTGGGTGCCCTAGTACCGGGCGGTCGGCAGGACCGGCTCCAGCTCCTCCCAGCGCCGGATCTCGCAGCCGTCGCTGCGGTCGAACGTGGCGTCGATGCTCCTGCCCTGCCAGGACCCGGTGATCCGCGCGGTGGCCGGGCCGCCGTACTCCATCGTGCACATGGCGTCATCGTCGACCGGCTCGAACGGGTCCTGAGCGTCCGTGGCGAACTGCGCCAGCTTGTCGCAGGCGGCCTGCGCCTCGGGGTGCGTGCCGCCCGTCGGGGCGCACGTCAGCTGGTACTCCCCGTTGGCATTCGGGTTCCCGGTGTCCGTGGTGGTCACGGTGAGCCGGTCCCCCGGCTCGAGCTCCAGCAGAGGCAGCGGGAGCGGCCCGAGCATGGACGCGCCCGCGGGCGGGGCGACGGCGGTCAGCGCGGCGACGGAGGCTGTGGCGGTCGCGGCGACGGTGAGGACGAGGCGGCGCAGCATGTGTGCTCCCGGAGGGTCAAGGATCTGGGGACGGCGCCCCGGCATCTCTAACGCTCCGCGCGCCCGTGCGTTGCGCAACCCGGGCTGGGCCGACCGGGGCGCGAACGGCACCGACCGGGTGCCGACCGCGCACCGACCGCTTGTGCCGACCGCTCGTGCCGACCGTTTGCGTCGGCCGGGCGCCGACCCGCGCCACGCGGCCCCACCGGGGCGCGGGTACCTCTTTGCCCCAGGGCCCGCGTGCCTAGTACCGTGGGGAGCGATTGGTGACACCCCACCCGGCTGTGTCATCATCTTGCACGCACCACTCGCGCCCGCGCGGGTGTGCTGGAGGCGTCGCCTAGTCCGGTCTATGGCGCCGCACTGCTAATGCGGTTTGGGTTTTAAAGCCCATCGAGGGTTCAAATCCCTCCGCCTCCGCGCGATCACCGAAGCCCCGGCCCCACGGCCGGGGCTTCGGTCGTTCCCGGTCGTTCCCGGCCGTTCTTCAAGAGTCTTGCCAGGGAGTCCCCAGGGGTGGGCGCTTGCACGGGCGTACGGGCATTTGTGCAGGTCAGATGGGGTTTGGCTAATGGATTTCGCCTGGCGGCGCAGGTCATGTAATGTTGTTCCCGCAACGCCGACCGGGCAGAAAAGCCCGGGAGACAAGCACTCGTAGCTTAACGGATAGAGCATCTGACTACGGATCAGAAGGTTGCAGGTTCGAATCCTGCCGAGTGCACACAGTTCAGAAGCCCCTCGGGATCATCCCGAGGGGCTTCTGACATCAGCGGGTGACATCAACGTCCCCGCCGACGGACTCAGGCCGCGGCATCCGACCCGGCATCGTCCGCGTCATTCTCGTCCGGGTCGTCCACCCCAGCGCATCCCGACGCGATCAAAGGCGGAGCACTGTGAGTCGAGCCGCACGAAGGTGTAGATGTCCATGGTCACGCGGATCGAGCTGTGGCCGGGTACTTCCATGATCATGCGGCGCGTCGGCGACCTGCTCGTGGAGGAGTGAGGCGCAGGTGGGGCGCAGGTCGTGAAAGCGGACCTTGCGGACGCCGGCGCGGACGCTCGGTCCCTCGAAGGACCGGTTCAGGTTGCGCGGACGGCAGGGCCACGCGTCGGGCCGAGCGCTGAGTTCTCGGCGCGACGTCGATCAGCAGTTCGCCGCCGACCCGCTGTAGAGCCTGTCGGACAGTGAGGACGCCTTCGTGCAGGTCGACGTCCGACCAGCGCAGCCCGAGCAGCTCACCCCGCCGAAGGCCGATGCGCACCGCCGGCTCGTACGCGTCCCACAGCCGGTTGTCACGGGCCGCCGTCAGGAGCTGGCGCCCCTCCTTGCCGTGAGCGGTTCGATCTCGCGCTTTCCCATGCTCAGCTCCACGTTCAGGGCCACGTTTAGGGGCCGTTCAGCCGCGGCGCTCCGTGACTCCCGTCGCATTGGGCTGTGTTGATGATTCACCGGACATCCGAGGCCGTCATTCGGCCGGGGCCGGCATGCAGACGTCCAGCAGGGAGAGGAAGGCGGAGGCTGCGGGTGACGGGGTGAACCGGCTCCAGATGAGGCGCTCGACCCGCTTCGGCCCGTTGGTGATCGGCACACACCGCAGTCCATGCAGTTCGGTGGTGAACGTCGCGGGCAGCAGGGCGATGCCCAGTCCATGGCGGACCATCCGGACCATGAGCTCGACGCCGGACACCTCGAAGGCGACCTCGCGCCGCAGGCCGGCCGCAGCGAACGCCTGGTCCGACTGAGCGCGGGCGGCGCTGCCGTCGGCGAAGTCCACGAACACCTCTTCGGCGAGGAGGTCCAGGTCCACCTCGTCGTGCGCGGCCAGTGGGTGGCCCGGGGCGAGCACCGCGACATGCTGCCCGTGAGCAAGTGCCTTGTCACGGACGCCCTGCGGCCGGAACCCGGGCTGTACGCCGAGGAATGCCGCGTCCAGTCTGCCGTCGCGCACCTGCTCGACGAGCTGCTCGCTGGAGCCCGCCCGCAGGCTGATCCGTACCTGGGGGTAGCGAAGGCGGTAGTCCCGGAGCACCTCCGGGAGATCGACGGCTGCAACGGTGGGGATCGATCCGACGGTCAGTTTGCCCCGTATCTCGCCGGTGGCCGCCGCCACCTCCGCCCGGGCCCGCTCGGCTGCTTCGAGGGCTTGGCGGGCGGCGGGCAGGAACGCCTCTCCGGCGGTGGTCAGCCGCACCCGGCGGCTGGTCCGCTCGAACAGCCGGGCCCCCAGTTCCTTCTCCAGCCGGGCCACTTGATGGCTGAGCGCGGACTGGACGATATGGCACCGCTCGGCGGCGCGGGTGAAGCTCGCGGTCTCCGCCACTGCGAGGACGTAGCGCATCTGCTGGAGATCCATTGATCCATCGTGAAACACGATGGACCGGATGACAAACATGCGTTGGACCGATGGATGCACGCTCGGCGATGCTGAAATCACGGACAGGCCACGGCAGCCGGCGACCGGCCCCCGCCAGCCACCGTCCCGGACTGGCGAGGTCCTGAGCCGCCGGCCCGTCGTACTGCCACCGGCGCCCCGGGCGCCCCGACCCCGCGGAGACACCCATGCGCGTGATCGCCTTCGACCACCTGGTCCTGAACGTCGCCGACATCGAGCGCTCGCTCGCTTTCTATGCCGGCCCTTTGGGTCTGCAGCCGGTGCGGGTGGAGGAGTGGCGGGCCGGCAACGCCCCCTTCCCGTCCGTGCGAGTAAGCCCCACCACCATCATTGACCTCGTCCAGGCGCCTGCCGAGCGGCCGGAGGGCTCCAACGTCGACCACATCTGTCTGGTCGTGGAACCGCTCGACTGGCAGCAGGTCATCGATTCCGGCGTCTTCACGGTGCTGGACGGTCCCGGCGAGCGCTTCGGCGCCCAGGGCACCGCGGTCTCCCTCTACGTGCAGGACCCGGACGGCAACACGGTGGAACTGCGCTGGTATCCGCAGGACGCCTGAGGATCCCCGCGCGGCAGACCGTGCTGTCGTCGCCCCCGGAACGCATGGCGTCGCTATGCGGCGGATTGATCACCGCTTCCAGCTGCCGAGACCACTACGCGGCACTGTCGCGATGTACAAGATCCATGATGGAAGCTCTCCGGAGACGGCCGCCGAACCGACCTCAGTGCTCGACCATGACACAGGTGAGCGTCGCCGTTCCGCTGTCTGTCTTGACGACGAACTTGGCTCCGCTGAGACCGTCGACGTCAAACCTTCCCGTATCGTCCGTCGAGACGGTGCCCGAGCTGGACCCCGAGTAGGTCACCTTCGCGCCGCTGGGGAATCCCACACCCCACAGGTGGTACTTGCCGTTCGACTCTCTTTCGACATTGCACGTCGCGCTGGGCGCGACGCCGGGCGCTGTGATGGTCGACGCGTACGCGGCAGCCGCAGGGCCGAGCGCGAGCGCGGGGACGACCAGGGGTGTGAGTGCTGCGAGACGACGTGTCCGGTTCATCGTTCTACCTCCCTTGGGCGCCACCAGTGGGGCCGGTCGGGCGTGACGGCACCGTCACCGGCGGCATCGATCGCACAAGACGGCGATGGGGAAAGCCTCACTCCGTTCCGCCGTGAGTACATCACCCAACATGGGGGATATGTTCGGCTTGTTTGCCGAGCAGCTCCTGGCGACGCAAGCAGCTCTGTCTCGGCTGACGATGATGGCGGGACCGGACGGGCTGTCGAGGCCGCGTCGGACCAGCGCCTGCCCCGGGGATCAGGCCCTGGGCAGGCAGCGCAGGCGACCGCGGGAGCTCCGGGGCCGCCTGCGCTGCCGGCGGGTACGCGCTGTTCAGCCGGTGCCTGGGAGGCGTTGAGGGCAACGCGACAGGCGGCGACGGAGGGAGAGTTCGTGCCCATGGATGGGGCCGGGGCCGGCTGTCTGAGCGGCGGTACGGGGTGGTGGCCCGTCTCTACGCTCCGCCCTCGGCCTCCGCCTCGGCGTCGGCGACGGCGATCGCGATGCCGAGTGCTTTGGCGATGTTGCCGGCTGCCGTCATGACGCGGGCTGTTCCCACGATGGGGGCGATGGCGACCAGGACATCCTGCAGCTGCTCGGCGGTCAGGCCGGCCTGGAGGGCGGGGTCGATGTGGGCGACGTAGGAGATCGGCGGAGCGTCCGAGGCGGCGAGGGCCGCGATGCGGGTGAGCATGAACATGTCCGGGGCCAGCCCGCACCGCTCGATCGAGTCGACCGTCATCGCGGCGAGGGTGTCCAGTACCGGGGTTTCAGATGCTGTGGCCATGGCGGGATGTCTCCTGTTGGTGTCGTGACGAGGATCAGCGGGCGGTAGTGAAGGCTCCGCATCCCGGTGCAGCGTCTACTGCTCGACCGTAAGTCCGATTTCCTCGGACTGCCTGTCCAGGGGATCGTCGAGCAAGGAGGCGGACGGGTGGCAACGGGACGGAACCCGGGGCTGAGCCGTGGCCGGGCCGGCACATGGGCGAGGCTCCTGGAGATGATCCGGGGGTCTGTTGCGTTGGATGTGGTTGAGGAGTACGGGGCATGAGCGTCGGCGGCCGGTGGCAGTGCCGGGGGATGGGCTGGGGCCAGGGGGTCCCGGTGCTGCGGTGGGCGCGTGGCGGGGCGCGGCGGGAGAGCCGGCTCGGGTACGGGCAGGAGATCGGGTTCCGGGGCGTCGGGGAGCGCGGCTGCCTGGGGGCGCGGGGCAATGTGTGTCCGGTCGGGGCCGTCGTGCCGGGGCGGAGTACGGGCGGGCTGTGCCCGGAGTGTGCGCGGCTGGACCGGGCGCACTCGGTGGCCGCCGACACCATCGCCGACGACCCGCGCACGTACCGGGTGTATCTGGCGTGGTTCGGCCCCGGGATGGTGAAGGTCGGCATCACCGCCGAGCAGCGTGGTGCGGCCCGGCTGCTGGAGCAGGGGGCCGTGGTGTTCGGCTGGCTGGGGCGCGGGCCGCTGATGGCGGCGCGGCGTACGGAGGAGCTGCTGCGCGCCGCGCTGGGCGTGCCGGACCGTATCCCGTACGCGCGGAAGCGTGCGGTGCGCGCGCTGCTGCCGGCCGGCGCGGGTGAACGGGCCGCCGAGGTCACGGAGCTGTACGCGAGGGCCGTGGGGCTCGCGGGGTGGCCGGAAGCACTGGAGCGGCTCGGGTTCGAAGTGGTCGACCACGTCGGGGTGTTCGGGCTCGAAGGGCTCCCAGCGGCTTCGGGTGTGGTACGGGAGCTGGCGGACGGCGGGACCGTCGCCGGGCGGCTGCTCGCCGCGGCCGGGCCCGATCTGCACCTGGGCACCCTCGAAGGGCGGGTGGTTGTGGTGGACACCCGCCTGCTGTCCGGTTGGGAGCTGGTCGGCGCCGATCCGCGCGGCCCCCTGACCGTGCCCGTCGACGAGCTGCCGCGCGGCGTACAGGACGGGCTTTTCTGACCGTATGGTCGAGACGGTCGAGACGGTCGAGACGGTAAAGAATGGGATCCCTTTCGACCGGGCACCTGGACACCGCATCGACGCACGTCGGAGGGTGTTCGTCATGAGCGATCACCTTGTGGCGGGCATCGAACCGCCTTACTACACCGTGGTGTTCACGTCCCATCTGAAGGAAGACCCGAGGGGCTACGGCGAGACCGCCGTCCGTATGCAGGAGCTGGTCGAACAGGTGCCCGGCTTCCTCGGGTACGAGTCGGCCCGCACCCCCGGCGGGCTCGGCATCACCGTCGGCTACTTCCGGGACGAGGAGGCCATAGCCGTCTGGAGGAAGAACCTGGAGCACCAGAGCGCGATCAGGCAGGGACGTGCCGAGTGGTACGAGCGCTACAGCGTTCATGTCGGCAAGGTCGAGCGGAGCTACGCCTTTGAGCGCGAGTAGCGGAAACAGCGGGGACAGCGGAAACAGCGGAAACGGCGGGGACAGCGGAAACAGTGGGGACAGCGGGGCCGGCCTGAGCAGCGCGAGTGAGGCTCAGGAGGTGCGGGCGTTCTGGGCGCGGCTCGGGCTGCCCGGACTCGTCGACGTGCACACGCACTTCATGCCCGAGCGCGTCCTCGACAAGGTGTGGGCGTACTTCGACGCCGTAGGGCCGCTGACCGGGGTCCAGTGGCCCATCGTGTACCGCGAGGAGGAGGACCGGCGGATCGCGCTGCTCCAGGGGTTCGGGGTGCTGGCCTTCACCTCGATGCTCTATCCGCACAAGGCGGGCATGGCGGAGTGGCTGAACGGCTGGGCCGCCGACTTCGCCGCCCGGACGCCCGACTGCCTGCACACGGCGACCCTCTACCCCGAGGAAGGCGTGGAGCGGTACGTACGCCGGGCCGTCGAGAGCGGGGCGCGCGTCTTCAAGTCGCACATTCAGGTCGGGGCGTACGACGCCAACAACGCGCTGCTGGACCCGGTGTGGGGGCTGCTCTCCGACGCGGGGATCCCGGTCGTGATGCACTGCGGCTCCGGACCGGCCCCCGGGAAGTACACCGGGCCGGAGCCGGTCGCGCGGCTGCTCGCACGCCATCCGCGGCTGCCGCTGATCGTGGCGCACATGGGGATGCCGGAGTACACGGACTTCCTGGACCTGGCGGAGCGGTACGGCGAGGTGCGGCTGGACACGACGATGGCGTTCACGGACTTCAGCGAGCGGCTCGCTCCCTTCCCGGTGAGCGAGCGGGCACGGCTGGCGGATCTCGGGGAGCGGGTGCTGCTCGGGACCGACTTTCCCAGCATCCCGTACCCGTATGCGCACCAGCTGAGAGCGCTGGAGCGGCTGGAGCTGGGGGACGACTGGCTGCGAGCGGTCTGTTACGAGAACGGCGCCCGGCTCTTCTCGCTGCGTCCCTGAGACGGTTCTCAGGGAATTCACAGGTAAGGGAAAGGCGGCTCTCACGGCACGGTCCGAGGGTGGGACCATGACGACGACCTCTCCCCTGGGACGCACCGAACTGCGCAGGCCGGACGGCGGCGCCGTCCGCGTGCTCGTCGTGGACGACGAGGCCTCCCTCGCCGAGCTGCTCTCCATGGCGCTGCGCTACGAAGGGTGGGAGGTGCGCAGCGCCGGCGACGGTGCGGGCGCGCTGCGCTCGGTGCGCTCCTTCCGGCCCGATGCCGTGATCCTGGATGTGATGCTGCCCGACATGGACGGGCTGGCCGTCCTCGGCAGGCTGCGGCGCGAACTGCCCGACGTGCCCGTGCTGTTCCTCACGGCGAAGGACGCCGTCGAGGACCGGATCGCGGGCCTTACGGCGGGTGGCGACGACTACGTCACCAAGCCGTTCAGCCTGGAGGAGGTCGTGGCGCGGCTGCGCGGGCTGATCCGGCGCTCCGGGGCGGCCTCGGCCGTACGGAGCGAATCGCTGCTCGCCGTCGGTGACCTGACCCTCGACGAGGACAGCCACGAGGTGACCCGGGCCGGTACGTCGATCCATCTCACGGCGACCGAGTTCGAGCTGCTGCGCTATCTGATGCGCAATCCGCGGCGTGTGCTCAGCAAGGCGCAGATCCTCGACCGTGTCTGGTCGTACGACTTCGGCGGCCAGGCCAACGTCGTCGAGCTCTACATCTCCTATCTGCGGCGGAAGATCGACGCCGGCCGGTCCCCGATGATCCACACCAGGCGCGGTGCGGGGTATCTGATCAAGCCTGGCGAGTAACCCGGTGAGTAACCCGGTGAGTAACCCGGTGAGTAACCCGGTGAGTGGCCCGGCGAGTGGCCCGGCGACCCGTGGCATGGGCCGGAGATGGTCGCTGCGGACCCGGCTCGTGGTTTCCGCGGTCGTGCTGATCGCGGTCGTCGCGGCGGTCATCGGCACGGTCACGACGTTCGCGCTGCGGACCTATCTGTACGGGCAGAAGGACGAGCAGTTGCACGGTCTCGCGTTGCGGGCCGCCGGGCCGCCGCCGGAGGTACCCCGCGGCCCGGGGCTGCCGGACAACCCGCTGCGGTTCGTCACCGGGGGCGGTGCGCCGCTCGGCACGGTCGGTGCCGAGGTGGCCGCCGACGGCTCCCTCGGTGACGGGCTCGTCTCCGCACAGCAGGAGACGGACGGGGGTCCGCAGCTCACGGACCATGCGCTGGCGGAGGCGGAGAAGGCGGCGCTCGCCGGTGTCCCGCGTGACGGCAACGCGCACAGCGTGGAGATCCCCGGGCTCGGCGACTACCGCGTCGAGTACGTGTCGGGCGGCAACGGCGCGTTCCTCGTCGGCGTACCGCTCGCCGAGGTGCACAGCACCATCGGCACGCTCGTCGTCGTCGAGATCTGTGTGACCGGTGCCGGGCTGATCGCCGCCGGGCTGGCGGGCGGGACGCTCGTCGGGGTCGCGCTGCGGCCGCTGCGGCGCGTCGCCGCGACCGCCACCCGGGTCTCCGAACTCCCGCTGCACAGCGGCGAGGTGGCGCTGTACGAGCGCGTACCGGACGCCGAGGCCGATCCGCGCAACGAGGTCGGACAGGTCGGCGCGGCCCTCAACCGGATGCTCGACCATGTCCACTCCGCGCTGCACGCGCGGCAGGAGAGCGAGACGCGGGTACGGCAGTTCGTCGCGGACGCCAGCCATGAGCTGCGCACTCCGCTCGCCTCGATCCGCGGCTACGCCGAGCTGACGCGCCGCGGCCGGGAGGAGACCGGGCCCGACACCCGCCATGCGCTGGGGCGGATCGAGGCGGAGGCGACCCGGATGACGGGGCTGGTCGAAGATCTGCTGCTGCTGGCGCGCCTCGACGCGGGACGGCCGCTCTCGTACGAGAGCACCGATCTCTCGATGCTCGTCGTGGACGCGGTGAGCGATGCCCGCGCCGCCGGGCAGGACCACCTGTGGCGGCTGGACCTGCCGGACGAACCCGTGACGGTACGGGCCGACCCGGCGCGACTCCAGCAGGTACTGGTCAATCTGCTGGCCAATGCCCGTACCCACACCCCGCCCGGGACCACGGTGACCGCGCGGGTCCGGCCGCTCGACTGCCGGACGGCCGTCGCCCTGGAGGTCCGGGACGACGGGCCCGGCATTCCGCACGCACTGGTCCCGCACGTCTTCGAACGTTTCGCACGCGGTGACGCCTCGCGCTCGCGGCACGCCGGGAGCACGGGTCTCGGGCTGGCGATCGTGCAGGCCGTCGTCGCCGCGCACGGTGGGACGGTGGGCGTGGAGAGCGTGCCGGGCCGCACGGTCTTCTCCGTACGTCTGCCGCTCGCGCGGCTCGGGCAGGAGATCCGGGACTCACAGACGGCGCACAGGCTCACCACACAGCCGTGACAGCAGCCTTGGCGAGAGTCAGGGCCATGCGAACCGACACTGCACCGGGCACCCTGCCGGCACGGGAGCATCTGCCCGTCGGCATGGCGGGCACGCCCGTACTCGACGTGGTGATTCCTGTCTACAACGAGGAGAAGGACCTGGAGCCGTGCGTACGGCGGCTCCACAGCCACCTCGCGCACACGTTCCCGTACAGCTTCCGGATCACGGTCGCCGACAACGCGAGTACCGACCGTACGCCGCAGGTGGCGGCCGCGCTCGAAGCCTCGATCCCGGGGGTACGGGCGTACCGGCTGGAGGAGAAGGGGCGCGGCCGTGCGCTGCGCGCCGCGTGGGCGGCCTCCGACGCGCCTGTCCTCGCGTACATGGACGTGGATCTGTCCACCGACCTCAACGCGCTGCTGCCGCTGGTCGCCCCGCTGATCTCCGGGCACTCGGATCTCGCGATCGGGTCGCGGCTCGCGCGGTCGTCGCGCGTGGTGCGCGGCCCGAAGCGGGAACTCATCTCCCGGGCCTACAACCTGATCCTGCGCTCCTCGCTGGCCGCCCGCTTCTCCGACGCGCAGTGCGGGTTCAAGGCGATACGGCGGGACGTCGCCGAGCGGCTGCTGCCGATGGTCGAGGACACCGGGTGGTTCTTCGACACCGAGCTGCTGGTGCTGGCCGAGCGGGCGGGGCTGCGGATCCATGAGGTGCCGGTGGACTGGGTCGACGACCCCGACTCCACCGTCCACATCGTGCGGACGGCCGTCGACGACCTGAAGGGCGTCTGGCGCGTGGGGCGCGCGCTGGCGGTCGGTGCACTGCCGCTGGACCGGCTGGCGCGGCCGTTCGGCGACGATCCGAGGGACCGGCAACTCAGCGGCGTACCGGGCGGACTGGCCAGGCAACTGGTCGGTTTCTGCGTGGTCGGCGCGCTCTCCACCCTCTTCTATCTGCTGCTGTACTCCGTCTTCCGCGCGGGTGTCGGGCCGCAGTCGGCCAACGCCGGCGCGCTGCTGGTGTCGGCCGTCGCCAACACGGCGGCGAACCGGAGGCTCACGTTCGGGGTACGGGGGCGGGAGCGCGCCGTACGCCACCAGGCCCAGGGCCTCGTCGTCTTCGGCATCGGCCTCGCGCTCACCAGCGGCTCGCTCGCGGCGCTCGACGCGGCTTCCGGCAGTCCGTCCCACGGCACGGAACTGGCGGTCCTGATCGTCGCCAACCTCGCGGCGACGGTGCTCCGTTTCCTGCTCTTCCGGGCGTGGGTCTTCCCGGACCGGCACGGCGACGGCCCTGCGGGGCCCGGCCACGCCCAGTCCGGCGACGTGACCGTACAGCTGCGAGGTCTGCGCTTCGGCGACGAGTTGACCGCGAACACGGCCACGACGACCACGACTATCGCGACGACCTCGACGAACGCGATGAACACGACGAACACGACCTCGACGAACACGACCACGGGGACTCGACGATGACGACACTGCCGCACGACAAGTACGAGGGGCTGCCGGGCGCTGACGCGTCCGCGTCGCTCCGGGCCGCCGAGGTGGCCGATGGGGCGGCGGCCGATGGGGCGGCGCACGCCGCCCCGCCCCGCGCCCGGATCTGGCGGGGACGGGCCGAGGACCCGGCCTGGGTACGGCCCGCCGTGCTCGCGCTGCTCGTGCTCACCGGGCTGCTGTATCTCTACAACCTCAGCGCCTCCGAATACGCCAACTCCTTCTACTCCGCCGCGGTTCAGGCCGGCAGCGAGAGCTGGAAGGCCTTCTTCTTCGGCTCCTCCGACGCCGCGAACTCCATCACCGTCGACAAGCCGCCCGCCGCCCTCTGGCCCATGGCCCTGTCCGTGCGGCTGTTCGGGCTCGGCTCGTGGCAGATCCTGCTGCCCGAGGTGCTGATGGGCGTGGCCACGGTCGGCGTCGTGTACGCGGCCGTGCGGCGGCGGTTCAGCCCGGCGGCCGGGCTGATCGCGGGAGCGGTGCTGGCGCTCACTCCGGTCGCCGCGCTGATGTTCCGGTTCAACAATCCGGACGCGCTGCTCGCGCTGCTCATGACCGTCACCGTGTACTGCGTGCTGCGGGCCCTCGAAGGCGCACGCACCAAGTGGCTCGTGTGGGCGGGTGTCGCGGTCGGCTTCGCGTTTCTGACCAAGACCTTGCAGGCGTTTCTGATCCTTCCGCCGCTGGCGCTCGTGTACGCGGTCTGCGCGCCCACGACCGTACGGCGACGCCTCGGCCAACTCGCGCTCGCCGGGCTGGCGTTGATCATCTCCGGTGGCTGGTGGGTCGCGATCGTCGAACTGTGGCCCGCGTCCTCGCGCCCGTACATCGGAGGCTCGCAGAACAACAGCTTCCTGGAGCTCACCTTCGGCTACAACGGCCTCGGCCGGATCAACGGCAACGAGACCGGCAGCGTGGGCGGAGGCGGCGGAGGCGGCGGAGGCGGCCGTCAGGGCGGCTGGGGCGAAACAGGCATCGGGCGGATGTTCAACGAGAGCATCGGCGGCCAGATCTCCTGGCTGCTGCCCGCAGCGCTGATCCTGCTGGTCGCGGGGCTGGTCACCCTGTGGCGGGCGGGGGGGCACCTCCCAGGCCGAAGGCTCTGGGGGAGCACCGACACCGCCAGGTCCGCGTTCCTGGTGTGGGGCGGCTCGCTGCTGATGACCCTCGCGGTCTTCAGCTTCATGGCCGGAATCTTCCACGAGTACTACACGGTGGCGCTGGCCCCGTACATCGCGGCGCTCGTCGGCATGGGTACGACGGTGCTGTGGGAGGAGCGCGCGCAGTTCGCCTCGCGTGTGGCGCTGGCCGCCACCGCGGCCGCGACCGCGGTCTGGGCGCACGTGCTGCTGGGCCGTACGGAGGACTTCGTGCCCTGGCTCGGCTCGGTGGTGCTGGTGGGCGGGCTTGTGGCGGCGGCCGGGCTGCTGTTCGCGGGACGGCTCGGGCGGCGGCTCGCGCTCGGTGCGGCCGGCCTCGGTCTGGCGGCCGGGCTCGCCGGGCCGGTGGCGTACACCCTGTCCACGCTGGACACCGGCCACCAGGGCTCGATCGTGACGGCGGGGCCGGCCTCGATGCGGGGCGGTCCGGGCGGCGGTGGTCCTGGCGGCCGCGGCGGTGACGACGGCGGCGGGGCGCGGATGATGCCGCCCGGTACGACCGGAGCGATGCCCGGAGCGATGCCTGGCGCGATGCCCGGCGGAATGCCCGGGGGCGGCATGGGCCAGCCCCCGACGGGCGGCCAGGGCGGCCAGGGCGGCCAGGGCGGCCAGGGCGGGCAGGGCGGGCAGGGCGGCCAAGGTCAGGGCCGGCAGGGTCAGATGCCCGGCATGGGTCAGGGCCAGATGCCCGGCATGGGCCAGGGGCAGGGCCAGGGTGAACTCCCCGGCCTCGGTGGCGGCGGCATGGGCGGCCTCCTCAACGGCGTCGACGTCAGCTCCGCCGTCGCGGACAAGCTCAAGCAGAACGCCTCCGACTACACCTGGGCAGCCGCCGCTATCGGCTCCCAGAACGCTGCCGGCTACCAGCTCGCCACCGAGAAGCCGGTCATGGCGATCGGCGGCTTCAACGGCAGCGACCCGTCCCCGACCCTCGCGCAGTTCAAGCAGTACGTCGCCGAGGGGAAGATCCACTACTTCATCGCGAGCGGCGGTCAGGGCGGCGGCATGGGCGGCCCCGGAGGCAACGCCAGTAGCGGGATCTCCACCTGGGTCGAGGAGAACTTCACCCAGGTCACCGTGGACGGCACCACCCTCTACGACCTGATGGCCGAAAAGTAATCCCTATACGGCGTACGAGAACCCTTGTACGGTGTACGAGACCAAGTCCCGTACACCGTACAAGGAGCCGGAGATGACGGCGACGACCGCCGAGAGCACCTCCTCCGCCCCCACCGGCGGCCACCCGCAGCGCTGGCTGATCCTCGGCGTCATCTGCCTCGCCCAGCTCACCGTGCTGCTCGACAACACCGTCCTCAGCGTCGCGATCCCCTCCCTCACCACGGAGCTCGACGCCTCGACCGCCGACATCCAGTGGATGATCAACGCGTACTCACTGGTCCAGTCGGGCCTCCTGCTCACCGCGGGCAGCGCCGCCGACCGCTACGGCCGCAAGAAGATGCTCACCACGGGCCTCGCCCTCTTCGGTCTCGGCTCACTGTCGGCCGGACTCGCCCAGGACGCCGGGCAGCTGATCGCCGCCCGCGCGGGCATGGGTATCGGCGGCGCGCTCCTGATGACCACGACCCTCGCCGTGGTCATGCAGATCTTCGACGAGAAGGAGCGGGTGAAGGCCATCGCGCTCTGGGCCACCGTGGGCTCGCTCGGCTTCGCCGCGGGACCGCTGATCGGCGGCGTCATCCTGAACCACTTCTGGTGGGGCATGATCTTCCTGATCAACCTGCCGGTCGCGCTGGCCGGTCTGATCGCCGTCGTGAAGCTCGTCCCCGAGTCCAAGGCTGTGTCTCTCCGGGGGACAACCCCCGGACCCCCGGTCCAGGGAGACCGGCCCGACCTGGTCGGCGCGCTGCTCTCCACCATCGGTATGACGGCCGTGGTGTACGCGATCATCACCGGACCGGAGCACGGCTGGCTCTCCGCCCAGGTGCTGGTCCCGGCCGTCGTCGGTGTCCTCGTCCTCGGGGCGTTCGCGCTCTGGGAACTGCGCATCCCGTATCCGATGCTGGACATGCACTTCTTCCGCAACCAGCGCTTCGTCGGCGCGGTCGCGGGCGCTCTGCTCGTCGTCTTCGGCATGGGCGGCTCGATCTTCCTGCTCACCCAGCATCTGCAGTTCGTGCTCGGCTACGAGCCGCTGGAGGCCGGTCTGCGCATGGCGCCGTTCGCGCTCACCATCGTCGTGCTCAACCTCTCGGGCCTCGGCCCCAGGGTCGTGGTCAGGCTCGGCACGCCGCTCACCGTTCTCGTCGGTATGGCGCTGGTCTCGGGCGGACTTGCCGCCATCGCCGTCCTCGGCGGCGGCACGGACGGCAGCTATGGAGGGATGCTGCTCGGCCTGGTTCTGATGGGCGCCGGTATCGCGATCTCGCAGCCCGCGATGGCCACCGCGATCATGAGTGCCATTCCGACCGAGAAGGCGGGTGTGGGCGCGGGCGTCAACGGCACGCTGGCGGAGTTCGGCAACGGCCTCGGCGTCGCGGTGCTCGGAGCCGTACTGAACTCCCGGTTCGCCTCGCTCGTCGCCGTCTCGGCGACCTCGCTCCCCGCTGCGCTCGCCGCGACCAAGAGCCCCGCGGAGAAGGCGCGCATCGCCGATGCCTTCGCCGCCAGCCTGCAGACGAGCCAGCTCGTCGGCGCGGCGGCGGTGCTGGCGGGCGGAGTCCTGGCCGCGGTGCTGCTGCGGCGGGCCGAGCGGGCAGACTCTCTGCAGGTGGCGGCATAGCATCTGAACTGGGTGGACCGCCCGGTGGGAACGAGGAGGGTACGCCATGGTGTCGTCAGCCGACCGTACGAAGCACCGGGCGGTGACGAGCGTATGGCTGGAGGGCAAGGCCCCCCGGGGCCGCAAGGCCGACCAGCCGTCCGGGCTCGACCGGGACAAGATCACCGCGGTGACGGTACGGATGCTGGACGCGGAAGGGCTGGCGAAGTTCTCCATGCGCCGGCTCGCCGCGGAGATCGGCGTGACCGCGATGTCGGTCTACTGGTACGTCGACACCAAGGACGAGCTGCTGGAACTGGCCCTCGACTCCGTCTACGACGGGATGCGGCTGCCCGACCCGGCGCAGGAGGGTGCGGACTGGCGCGACCAGCTCCGCGAACTCGCCGCCGCGTACCGCCGGTTGCTCGTCGCCCACCCCTGGGTCTCCGCACTCGTCGGTACGTACCTGAACATCGGCCCCCACTCGCTGGCGTTCGCGCGTACCGTGCAGGGAGTCATCGGCAACACGGGACTCCCGCTGAACTGGCAGGCGGCCGGCATGGCCGCGGTCTTCCAGTTCGTCTACGGAATCGGCACGGTCGAGGGCCACTTCAAGAAGCGCTGCGTCGACGCCGGGATGTCGCTGGACGAGTTCTACGCGGAGGCCATGGGCGCGACCCGGAGCATGCCCGAGCTCGCGGAGATGCTCCAGGACGCGGAGAAGGTCATCGAGGCGCGGGGCGGGGACACGGTCGAGGAGATGCTCGACCGGGACTTCGACAACGCGCTGGAGCTGGTGATCGCGGGCATCGAGACGATGGTGGCCCGGGGGTAGGGGGCGTCTGCGGCGGGCCCACGCGCCGGAGCCGCACATCGGGCACTGCCCCTGCCCCGCCCTGCCCCGCCCCTCCCGGACCGGGGCAAGCCCCCCGGACCCCAGGTCGTGACCGGTACCGTCCGGTCGGCCCGGGTGTCCGTCCCCGAAACGCCGGACGTGCTCGGAGCGAGCCCCGCCGGCAGGGACGGGGCGAGGCGGGGCGGGGAGAGGTCAGGCCTTTGGGCTCAGCCTCGCGGGGCACGTCAGGCCCTTGAGCTCAGCCTCGCGGGGAAGCCGCCCTTCGCCACCGGCCCCCACCGCACCGGAGTGATCCGGATGATCGACTTACCCTGCTTGATCATCGCCTCGCGGTACTCGTCCCAGTCCGGGTGCTCGCCCCCGACGTTGCGGAAGTACTCCACGAGGGGTTCCACCGAGTCCGGCGCGTCGATCACCTCCGCCGTGCCGTCGATCTGGACCCACGGTCCGTCCCAGTCGTCGCTCAGCACGATGACGCTCACCCGCTCGTCCCGCTTCGCGTTCCGGGTCTTCGCGCGCTCGGGGTAGGTCGAGATGACGATGCGGCCCGAGTCGTCGACGCCGCAGGTCAGCGGGGAGCCCTGGGGGGAGTCGTCGGTGCGGCGGGTGAGGAGGATCGCGCGGTGGCGAGGCCGTACGAACTCCAGCAACTGGTCCAGGTCCACCGGGGTGGTGCTCGCGATGTTGGGTGCCATGCCCGCACCCTAGGGCAGGGCCGCGCCCTGGACCGCCTGACACCCCTGGACCGCCTGCACGTCGAGTTCCACCTTCAGTGTCGTCCCGATCGCCGAGATGCCCGCCTGCACGACCTGGTCGTAGTTCATCGCGAAGTCGTCCCGGCGCAGTTCGGCCGTGGCGTGGAAGGCCGCTCGTACGCCGCCCCAGGGGTCGGGGCCCGTGCCGAGGTACGACAGCGACAGCTCCACCTCGCGCTCGACCCCGTGCAGGGACAGCAGGCCGTGCACCGTCCAGCGGTCCGGTCCGGCCGGCGTCAGGCCGTGGCTGCGATAGGTGATCTGCGGGAAGCGCTCCACGTCGAGGAAGTCCGGCGACTTGAGGTGCTTGTCCCGCAGGCCGTTGCCGGTGTCGATGGACGCCGCGCCGATCACGGCGTCCACCCGGGAGCGCGCCACGTCCTCCGCGATCTCGATCCGGCCACCGAACTCGGTGAACCGGCCGTGCACGCTGGAGATCCCCAGGTGCTGGGCGACCGCGCCGACCGACGAGTGCGCGGGATCCACCGACCAGACGCCGGGCGGCGGCAGTTCGGCCCCGCCCTGCCGGGCCAGCACGACCGTGCCGACCTCCGCCCGTCCGCTCGCCGTGACCAGTGCGGTGGAGGCGGACGGGGCGTAGCCGACCGCCGTGACGATCACCGTGCAGGGACCGGCTGGCAAGGGGACGTCGGTCCTCACCGCGCCGTCCGTGTCCGCCTCGGCCCGCAGCACCTGCGCGCCGGTCGTGTCCGTCACCGTCACCACCGCGTGCTGGACCGCCCAGCCGTCCCGGGTCCGTACCTGTGCGTGCAGTCCCATCCCGTTTCGTCTCCTTGCCGATAAGTCGCCGGGGCGGCAGGCCGTCCCCTGCCTGCCGCCCCGGCCCCGGGTCGCGCCTCCGCTCGAACGCCGCCCGGGGGTTGAATCACTCGCCTGTCACTCGCCTGCGTGGGCGAGTTCGATGTCGTGGCCGTCGATTCCCTGTCCGGCCACCGTGAGCGCGCCCGCCACCGGTGGGTAGCCGGTCGCGATGACCGTGTACTCGCCCGCGTCCAGGTCGGCGAAGGCGTATGCGCCGTCCTCGCCGGTCGTCGCGTTGGCCACGACGTTCCCCGCGGCGTCGATCAGCGTCACCCGGGCGTCGGCCAGCGGCCGCCGGCCGGCGCCGGCCCGTACCGTGCCCTGGAGCAGCGCCCCGGCCCGCAGGGCCGCCTCGACACGGGTCACGCCCTGGCCGCCGATCTCCACGGGGAGCGCCAGCGGGCGGAACCCGGTGGCGTTCACCGCGACGGTCACCGGGCCCGGCACCAGCTCGTCGAAGGCGAAGCCGCCGTCCGCACCGGACTTCCCGGTGGCCAGCACCTCGCCGCGCACATCGGTGACGATCACCATCGCGCCGTCGACCGGGGCGCCGCCGTCGGCCGCGACCACCGCACCCGCCAGCCCGCTCGTGCCGGCGAGGAGGATGTCGTACGCCATCGGCTCGTCACCGACGACGACCGTGGACGCCTGCGGCTGGAAACCGTCGGCGGAGGCGATCAGGACGTACGAACCGGCGCCCGGGGCGTCCAGCGCGTACGAGCCGTCCGCCTGCGCCACGGAGCGGCCCAGCTGCCGCCCGGCGAGCGAGATCAGGGTGACGGCGGCCCGTCCGACGGGCGCGCCCTCGGACCCGCGGACCACACCGCGTACGGCGGTGCCGGTGGCGGCGGTCACCGCGGCGGGCTCGGTTCCGGCGGTGTGAGCCTGGGCAGCCTCGGTCTCCTCGGCCGCGGTCCCGGACTCGGCGGCCGCGTCCGGAGCCGGCGCCGCGGCGCTCTTCAGCGCCACCTCCTTGATGAACAGCGTGACCAGGAACGCCAGCAGCGCGAACGGCGCCGAGTACAGGAACACATCGGCGACGCCGTGCCCGTACGCGCTCTCGATGACCGTACGGATCGGGGCGGGCAGGGTGTCCAGGTCGGGGATGCCCCCGCCGGCCGTACCGCCGTGGCCCATCGCCGCGGCCTTCGGACCGAGTTCGGCGAGCCCGTCCTCGACGTAGTGGGTGACCCGGTTGGCGAGCACCGCGCCCAGCGCCGAGACGCCGATCGCGCCGCCCAGCGACCGGAAGAAGGTCACGACGGACGAGGCCGAGCCGAGGTCCTGCGGGGCGACCTGGTTCTGGGTGGCCAGCACCAGGTTCTGCATCATCATGCCGAGGCCCAGACCCATGACGGCCATGAAGACCGCGATGCGCCAGTACTCGGTGTCGTAGCGGATCATGCCCAGCAGTCCGAGGCCACCGGTCACCAGCACACCGCCGCTGACCAGCCACGCCTTCCACTTTCCGGTCTTGGTGATGATCATGCCGCTGACCGTCGAGGAGACGAACAGACCGGCGATCATCGGGATGGTCATGACGCCGGACATCGTCGGCGACTCGCCCCGCGCCAGCTGGAAGTACTGGCTGAAGAAGACCGTGCCGGCGAACATCGCGACACCGACGAAGAGCGAGGCGAGCGAGGCCAGGGTGATGGTGCGGTTGCGGAACAGCCGCAGCGGGATGATCGGTTCGCTCGCCTTCGACTCGACGAGCAGGAAGACCGCGCCGAGGAGGACCGCGCCGCCGACCATGGCGTAGGTCTGCCAGGACAGCCAGTCGTACTTGTCACCCGCGAAGGTCACCCAGATGAGCAGCAGCGAGACCGCGGCGCTGATGAAGAAGGCACCCGCCCAGTCGACCTTGACCTGGCGCTTCACGACCGGGAGCTTCAGGGTCTTCTGGAGCACGATGAGCGCGATGAGCGCGAAGGGCACGCCGACGTAGAAGCACCAGCGCCAGCCCAGCCAGTCGGTGTCGGTGATGACACCGCCGAGCAGCGGACCGCCGACCGTTGCCACGGCGAACGTCGCACCGAGGTAGCCGCTGTAGCGGCCGCGCTCCCGCGGCGCGATCATCGCGGCCATGATGACCTGGGCGAGGGCGGTGAGACCGCCGACGCCGATGCCCTGGACGACGCGGCAGGCGATGAGCATGCCGGTGTTCTGCGCGAGGCCGGCCACGACCGAGCCCGCGACATAGATGATCAGGGCTATCTGGACCAGCAGCTTCTTGCTGAAGAGGTCGGCGAGCTTGCCCCACAGCGGGGTGGTCGCGGTCATCGACAGCAGGGCGGCCGTGACCACCCACGTGTAGGCGGACTGGCCGCCGCCGAGATCGGTGATGATCTCCGGCAGGGCGTTGGAGACGATCGTCGAGGACAGGATGGCGACGAACATGCCGAGCAGCAGCCCGGACAGCGCCTCCATGATCTGCCGGTGGGTCATCGGCGCGCCGCCGTCGGAGGCAGTGGCTCCCCCATGCTTGGCGTGGCCGCCCCGCACACCGGTCGGTGTGGTCGTAGCCATGAACTTCCTTGTCTGTTACGGGTGCGTACGGGCGGTCAGGCGGTCCGGCAGTCTCCGACGGAGTCGCGGAGGCGGGCCAGCAGCGCGTTCAGCTGTCCGACGTCTTCGTCGGACCAGTCCTTGAGGTAGTGGGCGAACAGATCGGTGGTGCGCCGGCCGAGGTCGTCGAGTTGCTCCTCGCCCGCGGGGGTGAGCCGCAGGATGCGCGAGCGCCGGTCGTCCGGGTCGGGTGACCGATCGATCCAGCCGCGCTCGGCGACGTGCGCCACGTGCCGGCTGGTGACGGACATGTCGACGGCGAGCAGCTCGGCGAGCCTGCTCATCCGCATTTCTCCGTACCGGTCCAGGAGCGCCAGCACAGCGGCGGACCCGGACGGGCACTCGGCGGGGAGCAGGCGCGCGACGCCCCGTTTGACGGCGCCCATCGCGCTGATCTGCCGGGCCAGCTCCTCGTACTGACTCCGCTCTGCCACGGGCACCCCCATCTTGTTGCTTAGGGCAACCATAGAAGAGGTTGGTTGCTGCAGGCAAACGAAAATGAGCCACACCGGGTAAAGGAACGCAAAAGGCTTTGCATGTGCGAGGTCATGGTGCGGATGTGTTGGGCGCATCTCGCGATGGCGACGGACCGGGGGTTGGGCGGGTCACCCGGGTTCGCTAGGGTCGGGCCCCATGGCACACAACCCCCACGCCCCCCAGGGTCCCGAGGGCAACTACGACCCGGCGGGCAGCACCCAGATGTTCCGCGCCTTCGTCGACGAGGGTGGTCCGCAGCGCGGCGGTCGCGCCGCGGCACAGGCCGCGCCGGCCGGTCCGCGGGTCGGGCTGATCGTCGGCGTCGTCGCCGTGATCGCGATCCTCGGCGCGGTCGCCTGGCTCGCGCTCGGCTAGGCCCTGTCCGGTCCGCCGGCACCGGCCGGCCGTCGCCGGTCCCGCCGGTACTGGCTAGGACTGGTACGAGGCGTGCACGTCCTGGGTGTCGATGTGCATGCCCAGGGGGACGCGCCAGGACTCCACGCACACCCTGTACGTCGTCGTCCGTGTCACCCCGGCGGCGATCGGTGCGGGCAGGGGCTGAGCGGACTCGATCGTCGCCCAGTCGATGCCGAGCGCGCCGATGATGTGCGTGGCGAAGGTGACGGTGCCCGACCGCACGGGCATGCCACCGGTGTTGCGGAAGTCCACGGTGACGTTCTCGCACCACCGCTCGTCCGCGGGTGCCCGGCGCGGCTCTCCGACCACCAGCACGGCGGGGCCGGGCGGCGGTGACGGGGGCGGCGGCGGGGTGGTGCCGGGTGATGTCGGTGGGGTGCCGCTGCCGGTGCCGGGCTGCGGCCCTGGGGTCGATGTCCCGGGTGTCCCGGGAGCCACTGGGGTCGACGGTGTGTTCGGCGCGCTCGTGCCCCGACCCGTATGCGTATCCGCGCCGGCCTCCGGCTCTGTGCCCGTAGGGCTGCCCGGTCGTCCGGCCGCCCGCGAAGGCGCCGCACTGTCGAGCGGCACGAACTCGACCTTCCCGGAGGGCGGCACGACTCCCGCCGGCCCCTTCTCGGCCCCGGCGCCCGCGGCCCCGACGGCCACATACCCGTTGCCCTGCTCCCCGCCCGCGCATGCGGCGAGCGCCCCGCCGAGGCACAGCGCACCCGCGAGCAGTCCGAACCCGATCCGCTTGCGTCCCATCGCGTCAGTTTGTCTGACGCCTCGTCAATTAGGAACCCGTCAGCAGCCGAAGACACCCCTGGCACTGCGCGTTGCGTCGCAGCCGGTGACCGGGGCCGGGTACGCGTGGGGGCGCGGCCCCGAGGCCGGGCCGGTGGGCGGCCGTTCTTCATAAGTCCGGGGAGTGCGGCGCGCGGCTATCGCGTGCGGGGCGCGGGGCAGTGCCCCGCCGCGCCGTCCGGTGGGAGTGTGGGGGCGTCGGCCCCCACACATTCACCTCAGTCCGCGATGAGGCCCTCGCGCAGTTGCGCCAGCGTCCGCGTCAGCAGGCGCGACACGTGCATCTGGGAGATGCCGACCTCCTCGCCGATCTGTGACTGCGTCATGTTCGCGAAGAAGCGCAGCATGATGATCTGGCGTTCGCGCGGCGGGAGTTTGGCCAGCAGCGGCTTCAGGGACTCGCGGTACTCGACGCCCTCCAGGGCGCTGTCCTCGTAGCCGAGACGGTCCGCGAGGGATCCCTCGCCGCCGTCGTCCTCCGGGGAGGGCGAGTCCAGCGAGGACGCGGTGTACGCGTTGCCGACGGCGAGGCCGTCGACCACGTCCTCCTCCGACACGCCCAGCACCGCCGCGAGTTCGGGAACCGTCGGCGAGCGGTCGAGCTTCTGGGCGAGCTCGTCGCTCGCCTTCGTCAGCGCGAGCCGCAGCTCCTGCAGCCGGCGCGGCACCCGCACCGACCAGCTCGTGTCACGGAAGAAGCGCTTGATCTCGCCGACGACGGTCGGCATCGCGAACGTCGGGAACTCCACGCCCCGTTCGCAGTCGAACCGGTCGATCGCCTTGATCAGGCCGATCGTGCCGACCTGGACGATGTCCTCCATCGGCTCGTTGCGGCTGCGGAAGCGGGCCGCCGCGTACCGCACCAGCGGCAGGTTGAGCTCGATGAGCGTGTCGCGTACGTACGTACGCTCCGGGCTGTCCTGGTCCAGAGCGGCCAGCCGCAGGAAGAGCGAGCGCGAGAGCGTGCGGGTGTCGATGGCTCCCGGCGCTTCGACGGCCACCGGGGCCTCCATGGCTACCGGGGTGTCCATGGGCTCGGGCGCCGGAAGCGCTTCGGGCGAGGGAGCGCTCTGCGTGAGCGTGAGCACCTTCGAGCTGCCCTGTTCTGCGGACATGCCACCCCCTGGAGGTCGCGGACGGTCGCGTCGGCCACGACCATCGGAGGAACGCAGCCTCCACCTGAATACCGGAGGCGGGGCCGCGGCAAACGCGGTTCCCGCAGAATGTCACATGTCGGCAACACGCTGTAGTGACAAGTCGACAACGCGGCGTCAGATCGACGCAGGAAAATGGGGGTCTGCGGCTTTTGCGCGCCTCGAAATGGGCTGAAAGGGGTCTACCCGTTTCGGTTACGCCTCGATCCTGTTTGCGGATCTCAATCGCGCGAAGCTACGGGCGAGGAGCCTTGACACATGCATCTGTGAGACTCCCAGCTCCGCGCTGATCTGTGACTGCGTCAGATTGCTGTAGTAGCGCAGCAGAAGGATCCGCTGCTCGCGTTCGGGCAGTTGTACGAGGAGATGGCGTACGAGATCGCGGTGTTCGACTCCGGCGAGCGCCGGGTCCTCGTAGCCGAGCCGGTCGAGCAGGCCCGGCAGCCCGTCGCCCTCCTGTGCCGCCTCCAGCGAGGTCGCGTGGTACGACCGCCCCGCCTCGATGCAGGCGAGCACCTCCTCCTCGGAGATCTTGAGCCGCTCGGCGATCTCGGCGGTCGTCGGGGTCCGCCCGTGAGTCGTCGTCAGGTCCTCGGTCGCACCATTGACCTGGACCCACAGCTCATGCAGCCGGCGCGGCACGTGCACGGTCCGTACATTGTCCCGGAAGTACCGCTTGATCTCGCCGACCACCGTCGGCATGGCGAACGTCGGGAACTGCACCCCGCGCTCCGGGTCGAACCGGTCGATCGCGTTGATCAGGCCGATCGTGCCGACCTGGACCACGTCCTCCATCGGCTCGTTGCGGCTGCGGAAGCGGGCCGCCGCGTACCGCACCAGCGGCAGATTGGCCTCGATGAGTGCGGCCCGCACCCGTGTGTGCTCGGCACTGCCCGGCTCCAGGTCCTTGAGCTCGGCGAACAGCACCTGGGTCAGCGCCCTGGTGTCCGCGCCCCGGCTCTGGGGCTTGGCCCGGCCTTCGCTCTCGTTCTGGGGCGGCACTTGAGGCGCAGTACTGGCCGGCACGGTCTCGCCACCCCTTCGCGGTCGAACAGCGGTCGAACGGCGGTCAATGAACAGCGGTCAAAGACGGTCAACTCATCCATCAAAAGCGGTCATAGCATCACAAGACATGTCCACTGTGTGCAAGCACCGGATAACGCCGTGTTGAGGGCAAGTTGGGGCACAAGTAACAAAAGGCTCCTCACCTTTGCGGTGAGGAGCCTGGAGGCCGTGGAGCCGGGGAGCTCAGAACTCGTAGTCGGCGATCACCCATGTGGCGAACTCGCGCCACTGTCCGGCGGCCGCCTGGTGGGCCGGGTGCTCGATGTACCGCGTGAGGGCGTCCTTGTCCGTGACGGCCGAGTTGATCGCGAAGTCGTACGCGACCGGCCGGTCCGTGATGTTCCAGGCGCACTCCCAGAACTCCAGCTCCGGGATCTGCCCACCGAGCTCCTCGAAGGCCTTCGCACCGGCGACGACACGGGGCTCGTCGCGCTCGACACCCTCGTTGAGCTTGAAGAGGACCAGATGGCGGATCACGGGGGCACTCCTAGTTGATGAGCTCGGTCATGAACTCGCCGACACCCTGCGCGGCGCTCGATATGCCCTCGAACCCTACCTGGACGAGGTCCGCCGCCCTGGCCGGGGAGGTGATGATCGTGTACAGCACGAAGACGACGACCACGTACAGAGCAATCTTCTTCGTTTGCACCATCGGTCCTGCCTCCCCTGCGGCCCTGTGAGTCGCGTGAGTCTAACTGAGCCTTTCAACGGTGAAGGGCCCGGCGATCAGGGCCCTTCGCGCGGCCGTACATGCCTGCCCCACCACATGCCGAAGGGCCCCGGTGCTCAGCACCGGGGCCCTTCCAGAAGCGGTAGCGGAGGGATTTGAACCCTCGGTGACTTGCGCCACACTCGCTTTCGAGGCGAGCTCCTTCGGCCGCTCGGACACGCTACCGGGAGAGAGCTTAGCCCAAGGTGGGCCGTGCTCTGAAATCGGTATCGATCAGCGGTCCGGGAAGCCCTGCCCGGCGCCCTCCCGGGGGCCGTCCCCGGGGCCGTCCCGGGACTCCCGGAAGAACGCCGTCAGCTGCTCCGCACACTCCTCTTCCAGCACCCCGTGGATCACTTCCGGGCGATGGTTGAGCCGCCGGTCCCGTACGACGTCCCACAGCGAGCCGGCCGCGCCCGCCTTCTCGTCCCGTGCGCCGTAGACCACCCGGTCCACCCGGGACAGCACCAGCGCGCCCGCGCACATCGTGCACGGCTCCAGGGTCACGACGAGCGTGCAGCCGGTCAGCCGCCATGTCCCGCGCTTCGTCGCGGCCCTGCGGAGCGCGAGCACCTCCGCGTGTCCGGTCGGGTCGCCGGTCAGCTCGCGTTCGTTGTGGCCGGTGGCCAGGACCGTGCCGTCCTCGGCCAGCACGACGGCGCCGACCGGGACGTCCCCGGTCAGCGGCGCACGTGCGGCCTCGTCGAGCGCGAGCCGCATGGGCGCCTCCCAGGGCGCCCGTACCGGGTCCGTCACTAGCGGACGGCCTCCAGGATCTCGGAGGCACCGAGCGTGTCGGCGATCTCGGTCAGCGCGTCCGTGCTGAGTGAGCACAGCTGCTTCGCGGACATGCCGAGGTCCGCGAGGAGGTCGGTTTCCCCGAGCGGCCCGGAAGGGACCGCGTCGGACTCCTCCGCCGTGTCCTCCTCGGCCTCCGGCTCGCCGTCCTCCGTGCCGTCGAGGTCGAGCGAGTCCAGCTCGTCGTCCTCATCCCCGTCCTTGCCGAGCAGCTCGTCCGTGAGCATGGCTCCGTACGAGGAGCGGGCTGCCGAGGCGGCGTCCGAGACGAAGACCCGGGGGTCGTCCTCGCCGTCCACCCGGACGACGCCGAACCATGTGTCCTCCTGCTCGATGAAGGCGAGCACCGTGTCCTCGTTCACCGAGGCCTCGCGGGCCAAGTCGGTCAGATCCGACAGGGTCTCCACATCGTCGAGCTCTGTGTCGCTCGCTTCCCACCCGTCTTCGGTGCGCGCGAGCAGTGCGGCGAAGTACACCGTGACTCTCCCACTGATCAGAGTTGTGACGACCGGCGGTGCGCTGCTCGTGCCCCGCCCACTCGGAATCGTGGCAGAAACAACGGCTTCGCGAGAGGTCTTCCGACGTTGCGTCGTGTCCGCGTTCAGTGAGAGGGCTCACCGAAAGCGCTGCGCGGGCACCCTGAGGCTCACCAGCGGAAGGTGCGCATACGCATCGCCTGGCGCATCCGGGCCGCGCGGGCGCGCCGAGGCTGGACGCGGTCGCGCAGCGCCTTGGCCTCGTGGAGTTCGCGGAGGAACTGGGCGCGCCGCCGCCTTCGCTCGGCGTCGCTCTCCTGCTCCGTTTCCTGCTCCGTTACCTGCTCTGTTTCCTGCTTCGGCCGCTGTTCCTGCTGCTGCTCGTGGTTCTGCTGTTCCCGGTCCCGCAACGGCCACACCACCTCAGCGCTGGAAGGGTATGTCCCACCTTCCCTCCGGACCCCGTCCCCACGCCAGCCCCGGCTACTGTTGAGTCCATGCGGATCCACGTCGTCGACCACCCCTTGGTGGCGCACAAGCTCACCACCCTGCGCGATCAGCGCACCGATTCCCCCACCTTCCGGCGGCTGGCCGACGAGCTGGTGACCCTGCTCGCGTACGAGGCCACGCGCGATGTGCGCACCGAGCAGATCGACATCCACACCCCGGTGTCGCGGACCACGGGCGTCAAGCTCTCCCGGCCCCGGCCGCTGGTGGTGCCGATCCTGCGGGCCGGTCTCGGCATGCTCGACGGCATGGTGCGGCTGCTGCCGACCGCCGAGGTGGGCTTCCTCGGGATGATCCGCAACGAGGAGACGCTGGAGGCGTCCACGTACGCGACGCGCATGCCGGAGGACCTCTCCGGCCGCCAGGTGTACGTGCTCGACCCGATGCTGGCCACCGGCGGCACGCTCGTCGCGGCGATCCAGGAGCTGATCAAGCGCGGCGCCGACGATGTGACCGCGGTCGTGCTGCTGGCGGCGCCCGAGGGCGTCGAGGTGATGGAGCGCGAGCTGGCGGGCACGCCGGTCACGGTCGTCACGGCATCGGTCGACGAGCGGCTCAACGAGCACGGCTACATCGTCCCGGGCCTGGGTGACGCGGGCGACCGGATGTACGGCGCGGCGGAATAGCCCCCGGCGGAACAGCCCCTGTGGAGTAGCCCCGGCGGAGTAGCCGGACACCCCCTCAGGGGTTGCCCGGCTCGCACACCGGCGCGGCCGGCTTGGACAGGGCGGCCATCGCCTGGTCCGCGACGGGCTTGGTGTTCAGCGTCTTGAAGGCGGTGCCCAGGATCAGGTCGACGTCCGTGGTCGCGCGGGCGTCGGCCTTGAGCTCGGCGCGCGGCAGCTGCGTGCCGAGCACGCGGAACGATCCCGCGTACGCGGCCGGCGGGCCCAGCAGCAGCGCGGTGCCCGGGACCTTCTTGTCGTACGCCGCCGGGGCATTGCCCACCTTGCCGATGGCGAAGCCGCGTTTGCGCAGCTCGTCGGCGGTGGCCTTGGCGAGTCCGCCGCGCGGGGTGGCGTTGTAGACGTTCACCGTGATCTGGCCGGGCTTCGGCGGCGCGGGGGCGGCGGAGGCGCGGGCCGCGGGCTTGCAGGCCGCGGCGCGGCTCTTGGCCGTGGTCTTCTGGCCGCTGTCCGTGAAGACGTCGATGAGCTGCAGCGTTCCCCAGCCGGCGAGGCCGATGAGGGCCACGGCGGCGGTTGCTGCGAGCACGATCCTGCGGCGGCGACGAGGGCGGCGCATGCGTGGATAGGCGTTGCCCGTAATGCGGTATTTTCCGCCCATGCCTGGGGGAGTGAGCATGCTCATGGGCGCAGCGTAATGCGGTCCCGTGACCATGCCTACTAAACGATCACCCGACTGCGGCCGTATGGATCGGAAACTGGGCCGTACGGGTCGTACAACTGCCCGGACAGGGGGCCGAACGGGGCCGACCGGGTGCAGGCCCGGCGGTCGGTCCGGCGGTCGGTCCGGATTCGGTTGCGCTTCGGTTCAGCCGTTCGGCTGTCAGTCCATCTCCAGCACGCGGGCGTGCAGCACCTGCCGCTGCTGGAGTGCCGCGCGCACGGCGCGGTGCAGCCCGTCCTCGAGATACAGATCGCCACGCCACTTCACGACGTGCGCGAAGAGATCGCCGTAGAAGGTGGAGTCCTCGGCGAGCAGGGTCTCGAGATCCAGCTGGCCCTTGGTGGTCACGAGCTGATCGAGGCGGACCGGGCGCGGCGCTACATCCGCCCACTGCCGGGTGCTTTCCCGGCCGTGGTCGGGATACGGCCGCCCGTTGCCGATGCGCTTGAAGATCACACGGAAAGCCTACCTGGCAAGAGGCTCTCGGCGCAGCCACGCGGCGCGGGTGCGATGCCGATCAAAACCCCGCAAAAGCCTCGCAAACCCGGAAGTAGGGGCTGTGTCATGACCGATCCCGAGCCGTCGTCGCCCGCCACCCGGCCCGACGCGGGGACGCTTCTTGACGAGGCGAGGAAGGAGGCGGGGAAGGAGGCGGGGAAAGTCGCCGCCGGCTACGCCATCCCGGGGCCGGCCCTCGGCCTGGGTGCGGCGCCCCGGGACGGGCAGTGCCATCCGCGGGCGGGTATCGGGATCCCGTTGGGCATGCCCGACCGCCACGGACGGGCTTGAAGCGTGTGCCCGCGTACCGGTCCGAGGGTTCTGCCCCCGGACCCCCGCGCCTCGATCGCCGGCGGTGCTCCGAAGGAGCTCGTCCGGCGATCGAGGGCGGACACACGGGCCGAGTGGACGGTACCCGGCATGTTTCGAAGAGCCCGGTACCGTCCGGGGTCCGGGGCGGAGCCCCGCTACTCCGTTACTCCGTCACCTCGTGGTCGTGGCCGTCGTGCAGGCCGCCGCCGCTGCCCGCGTCGCCGTCCGTCGGGACGGTGACGACCGGCTTGCGCAGCGAGCTCAGGTCCTGGGCGTACGTGCCGACCGCGTTGGCGATGACGTCGATGTTGACGTCGAACGCCGTCATGTTGATGTTCTTGATGTCGTCGCACTTGGCGTGGTAACACGCGTCGTACGCGACCCCGGCCGTGCCGCCGAACTTCTCCGCCTGCGCCGCGGTCTTGATGCCCTCCGCGCCGGTGAAGGTGCCGCCGGACGGGATGCCGACCTCGATGAACGGGCCGTAGTCCGAGCGGCCGGTGAAGTCCGTGCCCTCGTGCGGCTTGCCCTGCTTGTCCATGAACTCGTTGATGTCGCGCTCGAGCTGCGCGGAGCCCGCCGGGCCCGCCGGCGCGCCGACACCGTCCGAGTTGTCGCCGTCGTACACGAACAGGCCGTAGTTCGGCGAGGCGATCATGTCGAAGTTGAGGTAGAGCTTGATCTCCTTCTTGCCCAGCTCGCTGAGGTTCGCGACGTAGTGCTCGGAGCCGAGCAGGCCGTTCTCCTCCGCGCCCCACCAGGCGAAGCGCACCTTGTTGGCGGGCCGCTTGTGGGACTCGGCGAGCTCCAGGGCGACTTCGAGCAGACCGGCGGAGCCGGAGCCGTTGTCGTTGATGCCGGGGCCGGCCACCACGGAGTCCAGGTGGGAGCCGAGCATCACCGTGTTGGCGGCGTTGCCGTGCTTGGTCTCCGCGATGACGTTGCGGGTGGTCCGCTTCTCCTGGAGCTGGCGGATCTCGAAGTTGATGCTCACCGGGCCCTTGGCGAGGTCCGCGGCGAGCTTCTCGCCCTCGGCGAGCGTGATGCCGCCGGTCGGGATCTTGCCGGCCTCCGGACCGCCGAGCGTGCCGGACAGCGCGCCCGTGGTGTTGTTGTAGATCACCGCGCCGATCGCGCCCGCGGCCGCCGCGTTCTCCTGCTTGGCGGCGAACGTGCAGCCGCCGCGCTTGATCAGCGCGACCTTGCCGGTGAAGGTGCCGGCGGCGAAGTCCGTGGGCTCGCAGCCGTTGGTGCCGTCGGCGTCGACCGGCGCGGCGACCAGGTCCGCCTTAACACCGCCGACGGGCGTCGACTTGGTGTAGGTCATCGCGGATATCGCGACATCGCGCGGCGCGGGCGAGACCACCGACAGCTTCTCGGCCTGGGTCTCGGTGTACATGAACTCGAAGTCCTGGTACGAGACGTCGTACCCGGCCTTCTTCAACTGCTGGTAGACGTACGCAGCGGACGCGTCGTGGCCCAGCGTTCCGGCGGCACGGTTGCCGCCGGTGCTGTCGGCTATCTGCTGGAGCTTCTGCAGGTGCTTGAAGGCGTCCTTGGCGGACGACTCGCGGACCAGCTTCTTGGAGAGCTTGGCTGCTTCCTTGGCCGCTTCCTTGGCAGGGTCGTGCCGGTGGGCGGTGGCGGGGGAGGCGGATGCCAGCAGGAGCGGGGTCGCGAGTGCGGCTGCGGCCAGGGTGGCCATGGCTCTGCGATGGGTCGCGGTCACAGAGGTCCTTCCCTGTATGAATGAGGTTGAGGGGAAGTTAGCGATCTCTGAGTGTTCTGTGAACAGTTGTGCCGCAACTCACGTGATGTTTAGCAGCATTGACATCAACTAGTACTTCTTCGGGCGTACTTGTGTGTCATTTGGCCGCCTTCGCCGCGCGCTTCATCTCCTGCTTGTGCGCACGCACCTTGGCCAGCGACTCGGGACCCGTGATGTCCGCCGCCGAACGGTACGAACCCGCCTCGCCGTACGCCCCCGCCGCCTCCCGCCAGCCCGCGGGCGTGACGCCGAACTGCTTGCCCAGCAGCGCCACGAAGATCTGCGACTTCTGCTTGCCGAAGCCGGGCAGCGCATTGAGCCGGGCGAGCAGCTCCTTGCCCGACGAGACGTCCTTCCACAGCGCGGTCGGATCGCCGTCGTACTCGTCCACCAGGTACTGGCACAGCTGCTGGATCCGCTTGGCCATGGAGCCCGGATAGCGGTGCACCGCGGGCTTCTCGGACAGCAACGCGACGAAGGCCTCCGGGTCCTGGGCCGCGATCTCGTGGGCGTCCAGGTCGTCGCCGCCGAGGCGCTGGGCGATCGTGTAAGGGCCCGAGAAGGCCCACTCCATCGGGACCTGCTGGTCGAGCAGCATGCCGACCAGGGCGGCCAGCGGGCTGCGCCCGAGGAGTTCGTCGGCTTCGGGCTGCTGGGCGAGATGAATCGTGGGGCTCATGCCCCGATGATCCCTCCGGTGCGAACGCCACGCACGTCCCGTCCGGCAGCCGGTCCTCAGCCGGGCTTGCGGGCCTCGATCAGGAAGCGGGTCGTGTGCGCCACGAACGGGCCCTCCGTCCCGATCCGGTCGTGGAGCTCGCGGAGGCGGTCCCGGTACTGCGCCACGGTGAAGCCCGGGACCATCCAGACCACCTTCCGCAGGAAGTAGATCACCGCGCCGATGTCGAAGAACTCGGTGCGCAGCGACTCCGAGCGCAGGTCGATGATTTCCAGCCCCGCGGCCTCGGCGGCCGTCCGGGCGTCCTCCGGATGGCGGGCGCGCCGTACCTCCTCCGGCTGGGGTCCGAGGAAGTACTCGACCAGCTCGAAGACGCTGGCGGGACCGACCTGCTGGGAGAAGTACGTGCCGCCCGGACGGAGTACGCGGGCGATCTCGTCCCACCAGACGGTGACCGGATGCCGGCTGACGACCAGGTCGAAGGCCGCGTCGCCGAACGGGAGCGGCGGCTCGTCCGGGTCCACGACGACGGCGGCCCCCAGCGGGTGGAGCAGCCTGGTGGCCTTCTCGACGTTCGGCGGCCAGGCCTCGGTCGCGACCATCAGGGGCGGCAGCTTCGGGGCTCCGGCGAGGACCTCGCCGCCGCCGGTCTGGATGTCCAGGGCGGCGGAGGCGCGGGCAAGCCGTTCGCTCATCAGCCGCTGGTAGCCCCAGGACGGGCGCTGCTCCGTTGCACGCCCGTCCAGCCAGGAGAAGTCCCAGCCGGCCACGGACACGGACTCGGCCTCGGCCACCAGGTGGTCAAACGTGCGTGTCATGCTCCGATCGTCCCGTCCGGACCAAAGGGCCGCCAGTCCTTTGCGCCCTGGCCGCTCCCACGGGAAGGGCTAATCCCGCGCGGCCGAAGGACCCGTCCAGTCGGCCGCCACATGGCCGAGCCGTACCCGCTGCGGGTGGTCCCCGACCGGCACGGACTCCACCTTCCGGCCGGTCGCGAAGTCGATGGCGGTGACCGAGTCGGCGCCGCTCTCGGAGATGACACAGGACTTGCCGTCCCCGCTCACGGTCGCCCAGTACGGCTTCGAGGCCGTGACGAGCGGCCCTTCCTGGAGCGTCGCCCGGTCGACGACCGTCGCGTAGTCGTCCATCGTCCCGGCGATGCAGATCTTGTCGCCCTTCGGGCTCATCGACATGCCGTGGTGGCGTGAGTCGTTGACCCAGGTCGTGCGGTCCTCGCTGGTGTCCGGGTTCTTCGGGAGGGTCTTCTGGCGGGTGATCCGGTCGGTGGCGACGTCGTACTCGAGGAAGCCGTTGAAGAACGACACCTGGAAGTAGAGCTTCGACTCGTCGGGTGTGAAGGCCACCGGCCGTACCGCGTCGGACAGGTCCTTGCGGCCGAAGGCGTCCAGGCGCTCCCGCATGTCGATGACCTTCACGGTCCGGTAGGTGTGCGCGTCGACGACGGTGATCTTGCGATCCCCCTTCGTCCAGTCGAAGAGAGGGTCGTCGAGGGCGGTGTTGACCTCGCCGATCGCGCTGTTCCAGATGTACTTGCCGTCGGCCGTGAAGACGTTCTCGTGCGGCTTGTCGCCGGTCTTGAACGAGCCGGTCTGGCGGCCGGTGCCGATGTCGAGGACATGCACGGTGTTGGCGGTGGACGCGGATACGGCGACGCGCGTGCCGTCCGGGGAGACGGCCATGTGGTCGGAGCGGAAACCGGACACGGGGAAGCGCCAGTTGACCCGGCCGGTGGCCACGTCGATCGAGACGACGTCGGCGAAGCTCGGCCGGGAGACGACGACGGCCGACCCGTCAGGGGTGGAGTACATGTCGTCCACGAACTGGTCGTGTCCCTCGCCGACGGACATCCGTATCCCGAGGAAGTAGGCGAGTTTTACCGGGTTGAGATAGATCTCCAGCAGCCGCTCGTCCTTGTCCGGGACGACGTTGATCCGCCCGACTTTCGTGAGGGAGCCGGACGATTCGAGGACATCGGCGGTGCCCTCCCAGTTGTTGCCGACGAACAGCACCTCTCGGAGGCCGTCCTTGGGGGTGCTCGCGGGTGCCGGGGCCGCCGAGGCGACGGTGACCGCGAGCGCCGCGGCGATCGCGGCGAGGGCAGGGGAGAGTGCTGTCTTCACGGTGCGCTCCTGGAGGCGTGGGGCAGGAGGGAGACAGGACCTTACTGAGCGGTAAGGTACTGGCGGGTCAGATGAATGACCAGAGTCCGGACCGGACTTCCTCAGGGCCCCATGGCTCGCGGTTCATGGCTCGCGGTTCATGGCTTGCGGTTCATGGCTCTCGGCTCACGGTCTGCGCTCATGGCTCGCGGCTCACGCTGTGCGCTCATGGCTCGCGGCTCACGGGCGCAGCCGGGCCGCCCGCATCTGGAGGTAGCGGGTCTCGGGCACGCTGAGGGGGCCCTGGGCCGCCCGCTGGTAGGCCGCACGCGCGGCCTCTGCGTCCCCGGTCCTCTCCAGGAGATGGGCGCGTACGGCGTCGAGCCGGTGATGACCCGTCAGCCGGTCCTCCAGTTTCGCCACTTCCGCCAGCCCCGCCTCCGGGCCGGACACCATCGCGACCGCCACCGCCCTGCCCAGCTCGGCCATCGGATCGGGGGCGCGGCTCACCAGCACGTCGTAGAGGGCCAGGATCTGCGGCCAGTCGGTGTCCTCCGCCCGTGGCGCCTCGTCGTGCAGGGCCGCGATCGCCGCCTGCAGCTGATACGCGCCGGCCGGGCCCTCGGAGAGCGCCTCCTCCACCAGAGCCGTGCCCTCGGCGATCGCTGCCCGGTTCCACAAGGAGCGTTCCTGCTCGTCGAGGGGAATCAGCTCGCCGTGCGGGCCGGTGCGCGCCGCGCTGCGGGCCTCGGTGAGCAGCATCAGGGCCAGCAGTCCGGTGACCGGACCCTCCCGGGGCAGGAGCCTGCGTACGGACCGGGTCAGCCGGATCGCCTCATGGGCGAGGTCGGCACGGTGCAGGGCGGCCCCCGACGTCGCCGTATGGCCTTCGTTGAAGATCAGGTACAGCACCTGGAGCACGGCGGCCAGGCGCTGGTCGCGGTCCTCGGGACCCGGCTGCCGGAACGGCACGCCCTTGATCCTCGCCTTGGCCCGGCTGATGCGCTGCGCCATCGTCGCCTCGGGCACCAGCATCGCGCGGGCGATCTCGGCCGTCGTCAGACCGCCGACGGCCCGCAGGGTGAGCGCGATCTGCGCGGCGGGCGTCAGCTCGGGGTGGCAGCAGAGGAACAGCAGCGTGAGGGTGTCGTCATCGGACGGGGCCCGGTTCTCACCGGGGGGCGGCGCGGTGAACGCGTCGCGGGGCGTGAGCTGCGCGGCCGTCTCCTCGCGCCGCCGCCGCGCCTCGTCACTGCGCAGCTGGTCGGTCAGCCGGCGCGAGGCGACCCTGATCAGCCAGCCGCGCGGATTGTCCGGCACACCCTCCTTGGGCCACTGCTGCGCGGCGGCGAGCAGCGCCTCCTGCACGGAGTCCTCGGCCGGGTCGAAGCGTCCGTACCTGCGTACCAGCGCGCCGAGGACCTGCGGCGCGTGGCGGCGCAGCAGGTCCTCGACGTCGGTCGTACGCGTCACGGGCACAGATCGCCTCCGCCGTCCTGGATCGGACGGATGACCACCGGGTAGGCGGGCGCGCCCTCGGGGACCGGGCACTGGGTGATACGGGCCGCGATCTCCGTGACCCGGTCGAGGCTCTCGCAGTCCAGCACCCAGTACCCGCAGAGCAGCTCCTTCGTCTCGCCGTAAGGACCGTCCGAGATCACGGGCCGGCCGTCCTTGCCCGCACTGACGAAGCGGGTCTGCGCGGGCTCGACCAGCCCCTGCGCGTCCACCAGCTCCCCCGACTCGGCCAGGTCGTTGTTGACGGCCTCCATGAAGGAGAACATCGCCTGCAGGTCCTTCCCGCTCCAGACCGGGCCGTGCCCGGACGCCTTGCCGCTCATCGCGTCGTAGTCGGCCTGCGAGCCCTGGACCATCACCAGATACTTCATGGTTCGCTCCCTCGGGTGGGATGCCGCCCCTTGTGGGCAACTCTCACAGGGGACGTCGGAGCCGGAGCCGTGTTCTCGACACCTCGGAGAAGATTCTTCCCTCGTCTGCGGGTACACGCCCGCGGGCACACGTCTGCGGACACACGTCTGCGGGTACGGTTCTACGGGTGCGCCTCTGCGGGTACGCCTCTGCGCGTACGGCGGACCCCGGAATCCATTCGTGGGGAAGCACCAGCAACAAGAGGGCAAGGTCACAGCCGTCCGCTCTGCTGCTCATCCGCAGGCCTGTCCTAGCATCCGAGCATGACGGTTCTGCCCGAGGACGGGCTTTCGCTCGCCGCCGATTTCCCGGACGCCACCCACGAGCAGTGGCAGCGCCTTGTCGAAGGCGTGCTGCGCAAGTCGGGCAAGGACGTGTCCGGGGACGCGGCCGAGGAGACGCTGGCGACGACGCTGGACGACGGGCTCGTGGCCCGGCCCCTGTACACCGCGCGGGACTCCGTGCCCGAAACCGGATACCCGGGCTTCGCGCCGTATGTGCGCGGTGGCAGGCCGGTCGGCGGCTGGGACGTACGCCAGCGGCATGCGCTGCCGGAGCCCGCACGCGCCAACGAGGCCGTGCTCACCGACCTGGAGAACGGCGTCACCTCGCTGTGGCTGACCGTGGGCGGCACCGGCGTGCCGGTGTCCGGTCTGGCCCGGGCCCTGGACGGGGTCTACCTCGACCTGGCGCCGGTGGTGCTCGACGCGGGGGACGAAACCGCAGCCGCCGCGGCTGAGTTGCTGCGGCTCTACGAGGAGCGGGGCGTCTCCCGTGACGCGGTGCGCGGAAACCTCGGCGCGGACCCGCTCGGGCACGCCGCCCGCACCGGCGGCTCCGTACGCCAGTTGGACGAGGCCGTGGAGCTGGTGCGGCGCTGCCACGAGCAGTACCCGGGGCTGCGGGCGCTGACCGTGGACGCGCTGCCGTACCACGAGGCCGGGGCCTCCGCCGCCCAGGAGCTGGGTGCTTCGCTCGCGACCGGTGTGGCGTATCTGCGTCACCTCACCGGAGCGGGGCTTACGGTCGACGCGGCCTGCCGGCAGCTGGAGTTCCGGTACGCGGCCACCGCCGACCAGTTCCTGACCGTCGCCAAGCTGCGCGCGGCCCGCCGGCTGTGGGCCCGGGTCGCCGAGGTGTCCGGGGCCACCGGAGCCGACGCCGGCGACGCGGCGGCGCAGCGCCAGCACGCGGTGACCTCGCCGGTGATGATGACCCGCCGCGACCCGTACGTGAACATGCTGCGTACGACGATCGCCACCCTGGGCGCGGGCGTGGGCGGGGCCGACGCCGTGACCGTACTGCCCTTCGACCACGAGCTCGGCCTGCCGGACGCGTTCGCCCGCCGGATCGCCCGGAACACCTCCTCGATCCTGCTGGAGGAGTCGCATCTGGGCCGGGTCGCCGACCCGGCCGGCGGCTCCTGGTACGTGGAGCGTCTCACCGACGAACTCGCCCACGCCGCCTGGGCGTTCTTCCAGGAGCTGGAGCGGGCGGGCGGCCAGGAGGCGGCCCTGCGCTCGGGGCTGGTCGGCGACCGGCTCGCGGCCACCTGGGCGGAGCGCAAGAAGCGTCTCGCCAAGCGCCGCGAACCCATCACCGGCGTCAGCGAGTTCCCGCATCTGGCGGAGAAGCCCGTCGAGCGCGAGCCCGCGCCCGAGGCGCCCGCGCATCCGCAGGGCCTGCCCCGGGTGCGCCGCGACGAGGCGTACGAGGAGCTGCGTGCCCGCTCCGACGCACATCTGGCCGCGACCGGCGCCCGGCCGCGTGTCTTCCTCGCCGCGCTCGGCCCGGCCTCGGCGCACACCGCCCGGGTCTCCTTCGCCTCGAACCTCTTCCAGGCCGGCGGCGTCGAGCCGGTCCATGACCCGGTGACAGTCGATGCCGCCACGGTGGCCGATGCCTTCGCGCGCAGCGGGGCGAGCGTCGCCTGCCTCTGCTCCAGCGACGCGCTGTACGAGGAGCAGGCCGCGGAGGTCGCCAAGGCGCTCAAGTCGGCAGGCGCCGAGCGGGTGTTCCTCGCGGGCAGGCCCGGCGAGCACACCGACGTCGACGACTACGTCTTCGCGGGCTGCGACGCCGTGAGCGTCCTGTCCTCCGTCCTGGACCGCATGGGAGTGGCGGCGTGATGCAGATTCCTGACTTCTCGGAGGTCCCCCTGGGCCCCGGCGCCCCTGCCGAGGCCACGGAGGAGCAGTGGCGAGCGGCCGTGAAGGAGTCGACCGGCAGCAGCGCCGACGACCTGCTCTGGGAGACCCCGGAGGGCATCGCCGTCAAACCGCTCTACACCGGCCGCGACGTGGAGGGCCTGGACTTCCTCGGCACGTACCCGGGTGTGGCGCCGTATCTGCGCGGGCCCTATCCGACGATGTACGTCAACCAGCCGTGGACGATCCGCCAGTACGCCGGCTTCTCCACCGCCGAGGAGTCCAACGCCTTCTACCGGCGCAACCTCGCCGCCGGACAGAAGGGCCTGTCGGTCGCCTTCGACCTGCCCACGCACCGCGGCTACGACAGCGACCACCCGCGCGTCACCGGCGACGTGGGCATGGCGGGCGTCGCCATCGACTCCATCTACGACATGCGGCAGCTCTTCGACGGCATCCCGCTGGACAAGATGACCGTGTCGATGACCATGAACGGCGCCGTGCTGCCGGTGCTCGCGCTCTACATCGTGGCGGCGGAGGAGCAGGGCGTACCGCCCGAGAAGCTGGCCGGGACCATCCAGAACGACATCCTCAAGGAGTTCATGGTCCGCAACACCTACATCTATCCGCCCCGCCCCTCGATGCGGATCATCTCCGACATCTTCGCGTACACCTCGCAGAAGATGCCGCGCTACAACTCCATCTCCATCTCCGGCTACCACATCCAGGAGGCGGGCGCGACGGCCGACCTGGAGCTGGCGTACACCCTCGCCGACGGTGTGGAGTACCTGCGGGCCGGGCGGGACGCGGGGCTCGACGTCGACGCGTTCGCTCCCCGGCTCTCCTTCTTCTGGGCGATCGGCATGAACTTCTTCATGGAGATCGCCAAGATGCGGGCGGCCCGGCTGCTGTGGGCCAAGCTGGTCAAGCAGTTCGACCCGAAGAACGCCAAGTCGCTGTCGCTGCGCACCCATTCGCAGACCTCCGGCTGGTCGCTCACCGCCCAGGACGTCTTCAACAACGTCACGCGTACGTGCGTGGAGGCGATGGCGGCGACCCAGGGCCACACCCAGTCCCTGCACACCAACGCCCTCGACGAGGCGCTGGCGCTGCCGACGGACTTCTCCGCGCGCATCGCCCGCAACACCCAGCTGCTGCTCCAGCAGGAGTCGGGCACCTGCCGGGCGATCGACCCGTGGGGCGGCAGTGCGTACGTCGAGAAGCTGACGTACGACCTGGCGCGGCGGGCCTGGCAGCACATCCAGGAGGTCGAGGCGGCCGGCGGCATGGCGCAGGCCATCGACGCGGGCATCCCGAAGCTGCGGGTGGAGGAGGCGGCCGCCCGTACCCAGGCCCGTATCGACTCCGGCCGCCAGCCGGTCATCGGCGTCAACAAGTACCGCGTCGAGAACGACGAGCAGATCGATGTCCTCAAGGTCGACAACTCGTCCGTGCGCGCCCAGCAGATCGCCAAGCTGCGGCGGCTGCGCGAGGAGCGCGACGAGGCGGCCTGCCAGCACGCGCTGCGGGCGCTGACCGAGGCCGCCGGGCGGGGCCCGGGTCCCGGCCTGGAGGGCAATCTGCTGGCGCTCGCCGTGGACGCGGCCCGTGCCAAGGCGACGGTCGGCGAGATCTCGGACGCCCTGGAGAAGGTGTACGGGCGGCATGCGGGCCAGATCCGTACGATCTCCGGCGTGTACCGCAACGAGGCAGGGGAGTCGCCTTCCGTGGACCGCACCAGAAGCCTGGTCGACCGGTTCGAGGAGGCGGAGGGACGCCGTCCGCGCATCCTCGTCGCCAAGATGGGCCAGGACGGGCACGACCGCGGCCAGAAGGTGATCGCCACCGCCTTCGCCGACCTCGGCTTCGACGTGGACGTCGGCCCGCTGTTCCAGACCCCGGCCGAGGTGGCCCGGCAGGCGGTCGAGGCGGACGTGCACATCGTGGGCGTCTCGTCGCTGGCGGCGGGCCATCTGACCCTCGTCCCGGCGCTGCGCGAGCAGCTCGCGGAGGAGGGCCGCGACGACATCATGATCGTCGTCGGTGGGGTGATCCCCCCGCAGGACGTGCCCACGCTGCTGGAGATGGGTGCCGCGGCGGTCTTCCCGCCCGGCACGGTGATCCCCGACGCGGCCTACGACCTGGTGCAGCGGCTCGGCGCGGCCCTGGGCCACGACGAGCTGTAGCCGCGGATGGCCATCGACCTCGACAGCTATGTCAAGGGTGTGCTCGACGGGAAGCGGGCGTTCGTCGCCCGCGCGATCACACTCGTCGAGTCCACCCGCGCCGACCACCGCGCCCTGGCCCAGCGGCTGCTGACCGAGCTGCTGCCGCACACCGGCAGGGCGCGGCGGATCGGCATCAGCGGGGTGCCGGGGGTGGGCAAGTCGACCTTCATCGACGCCTTCGGCACGCTGCTCACCGGTCTCGGGCACCGGGTCGCGGTGCTGGCCGTCGACCCCTCGTCGACCCGGACCGGCGGCTCCATCCTGGGCGACAAGACGCGTATGGAGCGTCTCGCGGTGGACCCGGCGGCCTTCGTCCGGCCCTCGCCGAGCGCGGGCACGCTCGGCGGGGTGGCGAAGGCGACCCGCGAGTCCATGGTCGTGATGGAGGCGGCGGGCTACGACGTGGTGCTGGTGGAGACCGTCGGTGTCGGCCAGTCCGAGACGACGGTGGCCAACATGGTCGACTCCTTCCTGCTGCTCACCCTCGCCCGTACCGGCGACCAGCTCCAGGGCATCAAGAAGGGCGTCCTGGAACTGGCCGACGTCATCGCCGTCAACAAGGCCGACGGCCCGCACGAGCGGGACGCCCGCGCCGCCGCCCGCGAACTCGCGGGCGCGCTGCGCCTGATGCACCCGGCCGATGCCGCCTGGACCCCGCCGGTGCTGAGCTGCAGCGCCCGCGAGTCCACCGGCCTCGACACCGTCTGGGAGCGACTGGAGGCGCACCGTATGCTCCTGGACGCCGGCGGCCGGCTCGCCGCGAAGCGCCGTGACCAGCAGGTCGACTGGGCCTGGGCCATGGTCCACGACGAACTCCTCGGCCGGCTGCGCTCCCATCCGGCCGTACGCGCCCTCGCTCCCGGCCTCGAACAGCAGGTCCGCGAAGGCGAGTTGACGGCCACGCTGGCCGCCGAGCGGATCCTGGGGGCGTTCGGCGACCGGACGTGACTGTCCGGCCGGTCGCGGACGCTGCGGACCCTGCGGACGCTCCGTAGCGGGAGGGCCCTGGGGCGGGGGGAGTGGTCCCGGGAACGCCCGCGGGCCGGCAGGCCACGAGAACATCGTGGCCTGCCGGCCCGGTGAGGTTTCCCCCGCTGAAGGCTGCCGGACGGGACTATCGGGCCGTTCCGAAGTCCTGCGTCCAGTAGTGGTTGGGCTGCGCCAGGCCGACGCCGATCTCCTTGAACGCACAGTTCAGGATGTTCGCCTTGTGGCCGGGGCTGGACATCCAGCCCGCCATGACGCTCTCGGGGGTCTCGTAGCCGTAGGCGACGTTCTCGCCGTAGGTGCTCCAGTTGTAACCGGCACGCGTGATCCGGGTACCAGGATTCGACCCGTCGGAACCGGTGTGCGACATGTTCTTGTGGGCGGCCATGTCCGCGCTGTGGGCCTGAGCGGCCTTGGTCAGCTTGGCGTTCACGGTCACGGGCGAGCACCCGGCCTTGCTGCGCTCGCTGTTGACGAGTGCCACGACGCGGGCCACAGCCCCGGTCGCCGGCGCGGCGGTCTGCGGAGCGCTGGGAGCTGTGGTGGGGGCCTTCGGCGCCGGTGCGGCCGACGAGGGGGCCTGCGGTGCGGGCGCAGTCGGCTCCGCACCCCACTGGGGCTTCCCGCTCTGCTTCCACCAGTTGTCGGAAGCCGCATTCCGCCAGTCGCCATGCTTCCAATGCCCGTGGGACCGGCTTCCCCTGTCGTCCGGCTGGTCCCCACAGGCCATGGCGGCGGAGGGCACACCCACGGCGGCCATCGCTACGACGGCGATCGTTATCTTCCGGTAGTGCGTCTTCCTGCGGTGCTTCCTCATGCGTGACCTCACTCGGTAATCGCGGAGCGCCTCCGGGTCGGGCCGGCCCGGACACAGAACCTGTGCCTGAGCTGCGGAGACGCCTTCCGGGCCGTCATTCTTAGGACCGCCGCGCACGCAGGGCAACGAGCCTCGGTACTACCACCGGTCGTAGCGTCGGACGGCTCTTGAAATGGGCGTAAAGCCGTGCTGGTCCCGCTTCGGGCATTACGGAAGCTTCTGTTGCTCCGTCAGAAGTCCTTGTTCGCACCAGGAACGGGCGAAATCGCCGAGTGGACAGAAGGCCACCAAAGCCTGCGCGGTGAATGTCTATGCCAAGACGGACAAATGTCATTATGTCGCCATGGTGTCGTCTACTATTCCGCGGGCCTAGTGCCGGAATGTGGCGTGACGGATGTCACGGAACCATGGGCTCGATGCCGTGAATGGCGCCTCAGTCGTCGCGTGATCGGTGACGTGGTCGTGGCGTCCGTGGCGTCCGTGGCGTCCGTGGCGTCCGTGGCGTCCGTGGCGTCTGTGCCGTGCCGTGGCTTCCGTGGCGTCTGTGCCGGTGGCGTGGCGTCCGTGGCTTCCGGGGGTCCGTTGCCGCTGCGGTGCGCCTGGGCGCAAGCTGGTGACATGGCTGCTCAGGACGGCCCTACGCTCATCACTTCCGTGCAGCGAGCCTTCCGTCTGATGGAGGCCGTGGGGGCGCACGAAGGCGGCGCCCCCGCGAAACAGCTGGCGCGCGAGGCCCAGCTGCCCCTGGCCACCACGTATCACCTGCTGCGCACGCTCGTCCACGACGGGTACCTGCGGAAGCTGGACGACGGCGGGTTCGTCCTCGGGGACAGGCTGCACACGCTGCACGCCGCAGGCCGTGGGCAGGAGCTGCTCAGCCGTATCCGTCCCGCGCTCGCCGCTCTGCGGGACGAAGTGTCCGCCGCCGCCTATCTGACCTTCTACGAGGAGGGGGAGATCCGGGTCGCCGAGATCGTCGACAGCCCCCGGGCGCCACGGGCCGACCTGTGGGTGGGATTCGAGGACGCGGGGCACGCCACGGCGCTCGGCAAATGCGTGCTGCGCGAGCTGGACGGCGATTCCCGGAACGACTACCTCTCCCGGCACGCCCTCGCCGACCTCACGCCGCGCACCTTCACCCGCCGTTCCGCGCTGCTCCAGCACCTTGACTCGCTGCCCACCGCGCCCGCCGTCACGGACCTGCAGGAGTACGCCCTCGGAACCGTCTGCGTCGCGGTGCCCGTGTACAGCGGGCACAAGCTCGGGTCGCTCGGCGTCTCCCTCCCGGCGGACCGGATCTCCCGCATCGAGGAGATCGCGGAGCGGCTCGGCTCGACAGCGAGTCGCGTGACCAGGAGCCTTTCGCTCACTATCTGAAAATCCTGTCCTTGCGGCTCTCGCGCATTCCCCTGTTATCTGGATGAAACGGATATTTGCGTTCCGGTGCAGGCCGCCGTGAGCGGGAGAGAGTTGCGAAAGAGGACATGAGTCACGCCCGACACCACCAGCTTGACGATCAGCGCGAGCATCGGCCGTCGTGGCAGCTCAGCAAGTGGCTCAGCGACGCACTCGGCGTGCGGCTCACGCGCCTCACGTCTGCGACGTGGCCCACTTCCGCGAGGCGGCCGGCGCTGCCCGTGCGGCCGTCCGCCGCGCACCTCGCGGTCTGCGTGCCCGGTGTGCCCGTCCTGCTCGTCTGCGCCGTCGCGCTGGCCGCGTTCGTCAGTGGAGCCGGTACGAGCTGGCTGCCGCTGCTCGCCGTCGGGCCCGCGCTGGCCGCCGCCACCAGCAGGCCGTGGGGAGTCCTCGGTGTCGGCTTCCTGGCCGTCGGGCTGGGCGCCGCGCTCGCCGCGCAGGGTGGCGAGCCGGGCCGCGAGGAGCTGATCGTGCTGTGCGCGCTGGCCGCCGTGACCCTGACGAGTGGCCTGGCCAGCACCTTGCGCGTGCGCCGCGAACGGGTACTGGCCGCCGTCCGCTCGGTCGCCGAAGCAGCCCAGCACGCTCTGCTCAAGCCCGTGCCCGCGACGGTCGGCCCGTTCCAGGTGGCCGTTCGCTACAGCGCCGCCGCGGCGGAGGCCCGGATCGGCGGGGACCTCTACGCGCTGGTGCCCACTCCGTACGGGGTCAGGCTGATCGTCGGCGACGTGCGCGGCAAGGGGCTGCCCGCGGTGAGCACCGCCGCTCTGGTGCTCGGTGTCTTCCGCGAGGCCGCCTGGGACGAGCCCGACCTCCTCGACGTCGTCGACAGGATCGAGCGGAGTCTGGCGCGCAATCTGGACGCCGACGACTTCGTCACCGCCGTGGTCGCGGGGTACCCCGAGACCGGGCGCATGGAGGTGGTGAACTGCGGACACGCTCCGCCGCTCGTGGTCCGCGATTCCGGCGTCACGGCCGTCGAACCGGTCCGTCCGGCTCCGCCGCTCGGACTGCGCGACCTGACCGGTGAGACCCCGAGTCTCCAGGTGCTGCCCTTCGCCGACGGTGACCAGTTGCTTCTCTACACCGACGGTGTCATCGAGGCCCGCAACCACGACCGTGAGTTCTACCCGCTCGTCGACCGGGCGGCGCGGCACGTGTCGGACGAGCCGTCCCGCACCCTCGCCGCGCTCCACGAAGACCTGCTGACTCATGTCGGTGGCCGGCTCCACGACGACGCGGCGCTGCTCCTGCTGAGGAAGTCGGCCGCTGTCGGCTCGACGGCCCCTGCTGCCGGCCCGACGCCCGCGCTCACGCAGCCGTCCGCACCGTCCGCGCCGTCCGCACCGTCCGCGCCGTCCGCACCCTCGGCACCGTCCGCAGCAGGGCGCTGATGTACAGAATGCTTGACGTCATGTCGGCTTAGCTTTACATTCCCCGTGTCAAGTTTGTTTTACAGGGGGAGTGGGAGTGACGTTCGAAGAGAAACGCGCCTGGATCATGGGAGTGGTCGCGGTCGGCGCGTACACGGCCTACCTCGCCATCGTTCTCGGGCGAGCGGAGAACACGCCTCTCGTCGAGGTGTCGTACGTGCCGACGCTGCTGTGGACCGTCGGCGCCGGGATCGGGGTGTCGATCGCGCTCGAAATCGTGATCGCGATCGCCTCCCCCAAGGACGCCAACCGGAAGGACCAGCGCGACAGGGAGATCACCCGGTTCGGCGAGTACACCGGCCAGTCGTTCGTCGTCATCGGCGGAATCGCGGCACTCGGCATGTCGATGGCCGAGCTGAACCACTTCTGGATCGCCAACGCGATCTACCTGGCGTTCGTCCTCTCCGCGGTCCTCGGGTCCGTCGCGAAGATCGCCGCCTACAGGTGGGGCTTCCAGCCGTGGTGAAGCCGACCAGAGTCACGAACGCGATCCGCTCCCTCCGGTTCGCGCACGGCGAGATGACGCAAGCGGAACTGGCGGATCGCATCGGCGTGACCCGCCAGACCGTCATCGCCATCGAGAAGGGCCGCTACTCGCCCTCGCTCGAGATGGCCTTTCAGATCGCTCACGTGTTCAAAGTCCCCCTCGATGAGGTGTTCCAGTACCCGGACACTTCGGACACCTCGGACGGCCCGCACGACCAGCACAGCCCGAACAGCCCGAACCGTACGGACAGTGAAGGTGAGGCACCATGAAGGCGATCGTGCAGGACACCTACGGCCCCTCCGACGTACTGGAACTCAGGGACATCGACGAGCCGGCGGTCGGGGACGGCGACGTACTCGTACGAGTGCAGGCGGCCGCCGTCGACGCGGGAGTCTGGCACCTCATGACGGGTCTGCCGTATCTCCTGCGCATCATGGGCTACGGCCTGCGCATACCCAAGGTCCGCGTGCGGGGCAGGGAAGTCGCAGGTCGCGTCGAGGCTGTCGGCGACCGGGTGACCCGGTTCCGGCCTGGCGACGAGGTGTTCGGGTTCTGCGAAGGCTCCTTCGCCGAGTACGCGAGTGCTCCGGAGGACAGGTTCGTGTCGAAGCCCGCGAACCTCACCCCCGAGCAGGCGGCGGCCGTCCCCATCTCCGCGGTCTCCGCACTCCAGGCCCTTCGCGACGCGGGTCGGGTGCAGCCGGGGCAGAAGGTGCTGATCATCGGCGCGGCGGGCGGAGTCGGGACGTTCGCGGTGCAACTGGCCAAGGCGTTCGGGGCGGACGTCACGGGCGTGTGCAGCACGACGAAGACGGACCTGGTCCGATCGATCGGCGCGGACGACGTCGTCGACTACACACGCGAGGACTTCGCCGACGGGTCGCGCCACTACGACCTCATTGTCGACACGGCCGGCAACCGTTCGCTGTCACACCTCCGGCGTGCCCTCACCCCGCGAGGAACCCTGGTCATCGTCGGGGGCGAAGGCGGAGGGCGGTGGCTCGGAGGCACGGATCGCGTGCTCCGGGCGCTGCTGCTGTCGCCCTTCGTACGGCAGAAGCTGCGCGGGCTGTTCTCGGTGGAGCGCCAGGAGGATCTCCAGTCCCTGAAGGACCTCGTCGAGGCGGGCAAGGTGACGCCGGTCGTCGACACGACCTACTCGCTGAGCGAGGTCCCCGAGGCCATCCGGTATCTGCACGGCGGTCACGCACGGGGGAAGGTCGTCATCACCCTGTGAGTCACGGTCAGGATCGCCGTGCGAGGCGCGGTGAGGCGCCCATCGCCGCCACCGGGCTGCGTAGGCGTACGGCGACAAGGTCGTCCTCGACGGCATCGATCTGAACGTCCCGAGGGGACGATCTTCTCGCTCCTCTCGGGGCGCGCTCAAGCCGGTCCATGACCGGCGATTACGGGGGTCCGGCGGGGGCCGTGGGCGTCCTGACCTGCGGCGGAGCGTTCGCGGTGGCCTCGTCCGGACGGGGCTGGACGGTTGTGGACGCACCAGAACTGCAACCACCGCTCGATTACTTACGGCCCTCCGGCCCGTACCACTGGAGAGGCTGGCCGGTTACTGCGGCGATGCATTCGAAGTCGTGGTCACAGTGCAGGAGGGTGAGCCCCTGCAGCTCGGCGGTCGCGGCGACAACGAGATCCACCGCACCCGCGCTGCGATGCCCAACACGCTTTCCAACTGTCCGCGTGACTGTACGTGGGCGTTCGTGAGGGTTCACGGGGCAGGTCAGACGGGGTGCGCGTACGGCAGTGAACGGTGGCGGCCTTCAGCGCACTGGACAAAGACCAGGACAACGAGCGGCTCAAAGCCCCTAGGGTCCGGAGAGTCCAATCCCCCCGAATGGTGCAGGGATTCGTGGATGATGGCCCCGGGCTCAAGGTCAGGGGATGCGGACGCTGTCACGGGCCTTCTGATGCGTCTGGCTCACTGCCTGCTCGTCTGTCGAGTAAGCCTCGGTTATGACCTTAACGACATGGGTGTCACCTTCGATTATGCGAATGAAACCAACCCAGCCGGCATCGGCGGGGTCTGTCATACGAGCGTCGATGGCGGGGCGGCCATCAACCGTGGTCTTCTGAATGTCGGTGGCCTTGAGGTCATCGCTGGGGTCCGCGTTGTCAACGTTGAGGGAGAACTGAAGATGCCGGTCGAGATCCTCCGACGAGCCAGGCCCGTCATTAACGGTGACGCTGGTGGACTGGTCAGCGGTCGTCACCGAATACGAGCGACCGGCGTAGCTAGTGGCGTCTCCGGTGAACTTCTCAACGGTGGCCTGTCCGGGAAGCTTGAAGGTGATGCCAGTGGGGGAATCGGTGGTCTTCACCCATTGCGTGGCATCGGCCTGGGCGTGATCGCCCTGCTCGGCCACCATCATTGTCCCGATGCCGGCGGACGGCGGCGCGGGGGCGGCGAAGGCACTGGTGGGAAGTAGTACACCTCCTGCAGCCAGGGAAGTCGAGCCGGCAAGCATCAGAAAGCGCTGCGTCAGCGAGCGGTGAGTCATGAGAATCACTCCTTGCGAGAAATAGGGAACAGTGTGTGTCGGACGGCCCTGTTAATTCACGAACCTTTTGCGGTGGGCGCATGTCCCGTCATGTCGCACCGCCAGGCTCATTTCCGGACGATGCGGGCGTCCACCTGCTCTGCGTGAACCCAGGTACCAGTCAAGCCCCAGTGTCGGATCGCGTCATGCCCCGACATCGCGCGGCAGGAGAACTCGGGACTTGCCAGAAGGTGGTATTCCTGATAATGGGGCAAGCGGAAAAGGTCAACATCATTAGAGACCGGCCAGCGCGCAAGTCCGGTCCTTGGCAATGCCCGCCGCTACGGACGCACGTAGGCCGCGGTCGCATCGTCATGAGGCTTGCTGCGAGGCCATCGAACCAAGGAAGCGTCAGCCAGCTGCGCTCCACGAACCCGGTCGATCAGCGCCTCAGGCCCTTGCCCTTCGAGGATGTCGAGGCACGTCGACCAGTCGGCCAGGGCTGAGTGTGCAGTCGCCCAGGACCAGCCATTCCACGGAATCGCCATGCACGCGTAGCGTCGCGACCGTTGCTGACGGGGACAACGGGTCATCAACGGCGCACGTGTTGCGGTGCGACTCCGCCGTCTGCACGATCGCTGCTGCGAGGGCCTCTTGGAGAGGCTTGCTGCTTCCGCTCGCCTCAGTGAACAGCGCCGTGTGCCCAACGTCCTGGCGAACCATGACACCCCGTGGATGCACGGAGGTCGCAGATCGTCGGGCATGCCCGCACCGTTCAGGACTACGACGACGCCGCCATCCCAGACCACGAAGTCCTCGCTCTTCCGGCCCGGGCACGCGCGGCTAGACGCCGAGCGGCGGGAGCAAAACCGGCACCGCTCACCAGGCCCACGGGACGGCCCGCACGGCGCTCGGTGAAGCGGTGCGGCGCGGTCATGCGGCGAAGAACGCGGCGGCGTTGGCGAAGCCGCCGCGAATGGAGGAAGAAGAGACGGAGGTCGAGCCCTACTCCGTGGAAGAGGTTCAGCGCCTCCTGCTCAAAGTCAACAAGCGCCGCAATAGCGCCCGTTGGATGCTGGCGCTGGCGCTCGGACTACGGCAAGGCGAGACGCTGGGACTGCGATGGTCTGATGTCGACCTGGACAACGAGTACCTGAAGCTGCGCCGGAACCGGTTGCGGCCGAAGTACGAGCACGGGTGCAGCGAGTCAGCACCCTGCGGCCGGAAGGCCGGTTACTGCCAGGATCGGGTGCAGGTGCGGCGCGAGCCGGGACGGTGCTCATGTTGCTGGGAGTCCCGGACCGAGTCATCGACCAGATCATGGGATGGGAGCCGGGCGGCGCCGCGCGGATGCGAGCGCGGTACCTCCACGTGCCGGACCAGCTACTCAAGGAAGTGGCCCAGAAGATCCGAACAGCGATCTGGGGAGACCCGGACACAGCCCTTGTGGACAAAGACACAGGACAACGAGAGCTGAGGAACGTCGAAGGGCCCCACCGCGAACGGTGGGGCCCTTCGACAACGTGCCCGGTGAGGCACTGGCGGAGGATACGAGATTCGAACTCGTGAGGGGTTGCCCCCAACACGCTTTCCAAGCGTGCGCCCTAGGCCTCTAGGCGAATCCTCCGCCGGAAACATTACATGACGGCGGGGAGTGCTCGCGAACTCGTTCCCCACCCCCACCATCAGGTACTCTGTGCGGAGCCCCTCACGTGGCGCTATCTGACTGAACTCCCCCAGGGCCGGAAGGCAGCAAGGGTAGGTCGGCTCTGGCGGGTGCGTGGGGGGCGCTTTGCGTTCCGGGCTTCGTCGGCTGCCGTGGGGGAGGCTCGGGGGCCGCGGAGCCGCGGGGCCGCAGGGCTTCAGGGGGCGGTGCTCTCGGCGGGCGGGGCCGGTTGTCGGTGGGCCCCGATAACCTCGTATGCGTGTCGTCCCTTGCGCTGTACCGCCGCTACCGTCCCGAGTCCTTCGCCGAGGTCATCGGGCAGGAGCATGTCACCGACCCGCTGCAGCAGGCGCTGCGGAACAACCGGGTCAATCACGCGTACCTGTTCAGCGGGCCGCGTGGATGTGGGAAGACGACCAGCGCGCGCATCCTCGCCCGGTGTCTGAACTGTGAGCAGGGGCCCACGCCGACCCCCTGCGGGGAGTGCCAGTCCTGCCGCGACCTCGCGCGCAACGGGCCGGGTTCGATCGACGTCATCGAGATCGACGCCGCGTCGCACGGTGGTGTGGACGATGCCCGTGAGCTGCGGGAGAAGGCGTTCTTCGGGCCCGCGTCGAGCCGGTACAAGATCTACATCATCGACGAGGCGCACATGGTCACCTCGGCGGGCTTCAATGCCCTGCTGAAGGTGGTCGAGGAGCCGCCGGAGCATCTCAAGTTCATCTTCGCGACGACCGAGCCCGAGAAGGTCATCGGGACGATCCGTTCGCGTACGCACCACTACCCCTTCCGGCTGGTGCCGCCCGGGACGCTCAGGGAGTACCTGGCGGAGGTGTGCGGCCGGGAGGGCATTCCCGTCGAGGACGGGGTGCTGCCGCTGGTCGTGCGCGCCGGGGCCGGGTCGGTGCGTGACTCGATGTCCGTGATGGACCAGCTCCTCGCGGGCGCGGCCGACGACGGTGTGACATACGCCATGGCGACGTCCCTCCTCGGTTATACGGACGGCTCGCTGCTGGACTCGGTCGTGGAGGCGTTCGCGGCGGGCGACGGAGCCGCGGCGTTCGAGGTCGTGGACCGGGTGATCGAGGGTGGCAACGATCCGCGGCGCTTCGTCGCCGATCTGCTGGAGCGGCTGCGGGATCTGGTGATTCTCGCGGCGGTGCCGGACGCGGCGGAGAAGGGGCTCATCGACGCCCCCGTCGACGTGGTCGAGCGGATGCAGGCGCAGGCCCAGGTGTTCGGGGGCGCCGAGCTGAGCCGCGCGGCCGATCTGGTCAATGCCGGACTGACCGAGATGCGGGGCGCGACCTCGCCTCGGCTGCAGCTGGAACTGATCTGCGCCCGGGTGCTGCTGCCGACGGCCTTTGACGACGAGCGTTCTCTGCAGGCCCGCCTCGATCGTCTGGAGCGGGGCGCGGGAGCCGCGTTCATGGCGCAGGGGACCGGGCCCGCGATGGGGTACGTGCCGGGGCCGGAGGCGCATCCGCCGATGGTGCCGGGCGGCGGCCCGGCGGCCGCGCGTGCGGCGGTACGGGGCGGGGGAGCCGCCCCGGAGCCGGTGCAGCCGCAGACCCAGCCGCAGCCGCAGCCGCAGACCCAGACCCAGACACAGCCCGTCCGTACGGCGCCCGCGCAGCCCGATGTTCCGGCTGCGCCCACCCCGAGCGCCGCCCCGGAGGCGCAGGCCCCGGCCGCGACCCCGGCACCCGCCCAGGAGCAGCCCGTCGCCCAGCGGCCCGGTGCCTGGCCCGGTGCCGCGAGCCCCGGTTCCGGTGCGCCCGCCGCCCAGCGGCCCGGCGCCTGGCCCTCCGCTGCCGCGCCGGGCCAGGGCCGCCCGGCGCCGGCGGCTGCCCAGGAGTCCGCTGCCCCTGCCGGTGCCCCTGCCGCGCCGGTCGCGCAGCAGCCCGTGGCGCCAGCGGTCCCGGCGGCCCCGCAGGCCGTCGCCCCGGCCGCGTCCCAGGGCGCCGCCCAGGTGCGGAACATGTGGCCGGACATCCTGGAGGCGGTCAAGAACCGCCGTCGCTTCACCTGGATCCTGCTCAGTCAGAACGCCCAGGTGGCGGGCTTCGACGGCACGACGCTCCAGGTCGGTTTCATCAATGCCGGAGCCCGCGACAACTTCGCGAGCAGCGGCAGCGAGGACGTGCTCAAGCAGGCGCTCGCCGAGCAGTTCAACGTCCAGTGGAAGATCGAGGCGATCATCGATCCGTCGGGCGGCGCGGGGCAGCCCCCGGCCGCCTCCGGCGGTGGCAGCGGATTCGGCGGTGGCGGTGGATTCGGCGCCGGCGGTGGCGGCGGATTCGGCGGCAGGCCCGGACAGGCCGCCCAGGCGCCCTCCGCGGCGCCCGCCGGGCAGGGGACGCCCCGCCCGGCTCAGCAGGCTTCGGCCGCCCCGGCTACCGCGCAGGCCCCGCAGCCGGGACCGGCCGCCCCCGAGCCTCCGCGTACGGCGGCCCCGCAGTCCCCGGCGTCCCAGGCCGCTCCGCAGCCCGTCGCACCCGAGGACGACATCCCGGAGGAGGACGATCCGGACCTCGTGGACTCCGCGCTCTCCGGCCACGACCTGATCGTTCGGGAGCTCGGCGCCACCGTTGTGGAGGAATACACAAACGAGTAGGTACGGGCGCTTCGGCGGCCCGCACAAGGTCACGGTCGCCGCGCGGGCTACCCTGGCTGCCGTGAAGGTCCTCGTCATCGGCGGCGGCGCCCGCGAACATGCCCTGTGCCGCGCTCTCTCCCTCGATCCCGACGTCACCGCTCTGTACTGCGCGCCCGGCAACGCCGGTATCGCGGAGGTCGCCGAGCTGCACCCGGTCGACGCGCTCGACGGCGCCGCCGTGGCCGCGCTCGCCGGCGAGCTCGAAGCGGGCCTGGTGGTCGTCGGCCCCGAGGCCCCGCTCGTCGCCGGTGTCGCCGACGCCGTACGGGCCGCGGGCATCCCCTGCTTCGGCCCGTCCCGGGAGGCGGCCCAGCTGGAGGGCTCCAAGGCCTTCGCCAAGGACGTGATGGCCGCGGCGAACGTCCCGACCGCCCGCTCCTACGTCTGCACGACGCCGGAGGAGATCGACGAGGCGCTGGACGCGTTCGGTGCTCCGTACGTCGTGAAGGACGACGGTCTTGCCGCAGGCAAGGGCGTCGTCGTGACCAGCGACCTGGAGCAGGCCCGCCGGCACGCGATCTCCTGCGACCGCGTCGTCATCGAGGAGTACCTGGACGGCCCCGAGGTCTCCCTCTTCGCGATCACCGACGGCGAGACGGTGCTTCCGCTGCAGCCCGCCCAGGACTTCAAGCGGGCGCTGGACGGAGACGAGGGGCCCAACACCGGTGGCATGGGTGCGTACTCGCCGCTTCCGTGGGCCGACCCCAAGCTCGTCGACGAGGTCATGGCGACCGTGCTCCAGCCCACCGTGGACGAGCTGCACCGCCGCGGTACGCCGTTCTCCGGCCTCCTGTACGCCGGTCTCGCGATCACCAGCCGTGGCGTGCGGGTCATCGAGTTCAACGCCCGTTTCGGTGACCCCGAGACCCAGGTGGTCCTGGCCCGCCTCAAGACCCCGCTCGCGAGCGTCCTCCTCAACGCGGCCCGTGGCACCCTCGACGACGAGCCCCCGCTGAACTGGCGCGACGAAGCGGCCGTCACCGTCGTCGTCGCCTCGCACAACTACCCGGACACGCCGCGCACCGGTGACCCGATCGGAGGACTGGACGCGGTCGCGGAGCAGGACGCTCCGTACGCGTACGTCCTGCACGCCGGGACCAGGAAGGACGGCGACGCGATCGTCAGCGCCGGTGGCCGTGTCCTCTCGGTGACCGCGACCGGCGACGACCTCGCACAGGCCCGCGAGCGTGCGTACGCCGCGGTGAGCCGCATTCGCCTGGACGGCTCCCACCACCGCACGGACATCGCCGCGAAGGCCGCGCAGCACTGACCCGCCCACCCGCGCGGCACCCGGCTCCCGGGTGCCGCGCGGGGGTCCGCATCCCCTCCGGCCTGAGGCACGAGCTCCCCCGGCCCGGGGCACAGGGCCCGAACGGCCGCCCGGGGGCACCGGCTCCGAACGCTCGCCCGGGGGCATCTGCCCCGAACGGCCGCCCGATCCCCCGTCTGCCCCGCTACCCCCGTTCGCCCCGATATCCCCCATCTGCCCTGCGGCGTCGCCCGTCGCCCGTCGTCCGGCCGACGTCTGCTCGGCCCCGGTCGACCGTTCGCCCGCCATGCGCCCGGCGGGCGCGCGCCCCCGCCCCGTACGACCCGTGGCCCGGGGGGCCTGCAAGGCCCCCCGCGCGCATGTCAGCACCTTTGACCAAAGGCATTCCATCGAGTGACCGCTGCCCCATCCGGATGACGGCCGCTCACGCCCCAACTAGGGTGCGGCGCAAGCATTCCGGCACTTGGCCCACCGGCATTGCGATGTCGGCGGCGGGTGCCATGGTGGGGGAGTGAGCAACGTCGCCGCAGGGCAGAGGGGGTGAGTCCGGCCGTGTCCGGAACCGTTGTCGGTGAGGAGGCGGGCGCGCTGGCTGCGCGCTCCCGGGCCCTCGCCGTGCTGCGTGTTCGCAGCAGGGCGCTGGCTGTCGCGCTGCTGCCCGCCGCCGCAGCCGTCGTGCTGCTCGTCGGCGGAGCCACGGGCCGGATCGGCGGCGGGAGTTGGGACACCGCCCGCTGGGTGGTGACGTCCACTGCGGTGGTCGTGCTGCTGGCCGCCGCGGCCGTCGCCGCCGTGATCGCCCGGGCCAGGCCGGCCGTCAGCCCGACGGTGCAGCTGGCCGAGAAGTCCGCCCCGGATCTGTACCAGCTGGTGGAGGACCTGGCCGACCGCCTGGATGTGCCGGCGCCCTCCGCGATAGCCCTCACGCCGGACTGCGACAGCTGGCTCGAGGACCGTACGCATCCGGCACACGCCACGCGCCGTGCGGTCCGTGACGACGCGCCGGTCCTGGTCATCGGCTCCCCGTTCCTGTGGTGGATGCGGGTCGCCGAGCTGCGGGCCGTGCTCGCCCCGGTCGTCGCCGGTACGGGGCCGTCCGCGCATCCCGACATAGCTGCGGCCCGCCGGTTCGTCCGCGGCCTCGACGCCGCGGTGGGGCTCGCCGCCCATCCTGGTCCCGGCCTGATACGCCGGTTCGCCCTCGGCCTCGTCGGCCGGGTGGCCCGGATGCTGCTGCGCGGCTGTCGCGGCCATGCCGCCGAGATGGAACGGGGGGTCGCCGCCGCCGCGTCCGAGCGTGCACAGGCTGTGGATTACGGTCTGCGGATCGTCGCCCAGGAGCAGGTCGGCCTCGCCTACGCGGGCTGGGACCGGTTGCTGACCCGTGTCGCGCTGCCCGCCTGGCGGATGGGGCGATGGCCGAGCCGTCTCGACGCGGGAGTCGTCTCGGCGCTGACCGAGCTGTCCCGCCGCGACCGGCTGGCGGAGGGCTTCACGTCCCGGCTCGGTGAGCGCCCCGCCTGCGATCTGCTGGAGGAGCCGGGCGCGGTCGACGAAGCCGCGTCGCTGCTGGCCGCGCGCCTCTTCCACGGCGGCCCGGCCGAAGCCGGACCCGACTGGTCCCCGGTGGACTGGCAGCACTACCCGGAAGAGGTCGTGGACCGGAAATGGCGTACGGAGGCAGCCCGGCTGCACCGGGTCCTCGACGCCATGGGGGTGCGTCCCGCCGCCGGTGCGGCGGCAGGCCCGACCCTCGCCCGGGTGATGGAGCACCTCTCCGGTACCGGCTCAGGCACAGGCACGCGCACCGGAACGGGCACACGTTCAGGCTCAGGCACAGGCTCAGGCACAGGCACCGGCACCCGGGGCGACGCGTCCGATGACGTGCCCACCGGCGCGTCCGCCGATTCCGTGGGCGAAGCCCCTGGCGATGCCCTCGCCGCGGGGATCAGCGCGGACGTTGCCCGCGAAGAGGCCGCCCGCGAGTGGTCGGCCGCGCCGCCCGTCGCCGACCCCGCGGGAGGCGCCGTGGCCATCTGGGGCACGGACCCGCTGCCGCTCGTGCCGCTCCAGCCGCCCCGTACGGCCCGTGAGCTGCTCGCCGATCATGTCACCGCGATGGTCTGCTGCGCGGCCGTCGACACCGCAGGCGCCTGCCCGGGCATGGACTGGCTCGACGGCCCGGCCCTGCTGATCGGCGGCGAGCGCCGTACGGACCTGGGCGCCCGCGTGCTGAGCCTGGTCGAGGACGGCGACCCGGAGCCGCTGCGCGCATGGCTCGCGACGGCCGGGATCCGCCCCGAGAAGCCCGTACGTCTGGTCTGACCACCGGTCCCTGCGGCGCGCCCAGCCGGTCCCTGTGCGGGCGAGCCTCCCCGCCGCTCCACACGTCACACGGCGCATGGACGCACACGACACGCGGAATGGAACGCTCCCTTTCACGTCAATTCGCGACGAACGGTGACGGAGTGCGTGCGTTATGTGATGTGCTTGGACCGGCGCTGACAGTCGTCGCGACGACTGGTCTCAAGAGCACTTGTCTCACAGCACTGGGCTCACCAGAACTGGTCTCGGGAAGCGAGGGAGGGGCGCAGCATGGGGGCGGAAGAGATCCGGCGGGCGGAACAGATCCGACGGTGGGAATCGGGTGCCCTCGCCCACGCCGTCACCGACCCCTTCGGCCAGGGCCCCCTGCCCTGGCTGCGCGGCAGCGAGCAGTACTTCGACGACACCGGCCACGTGGTCCCCTGGTACGCGGATCCGGACCCGGCACCCGACGGCGAAAAGGGCACACGCGGCAGCGGCACACGCGGCGAACGAGCCCGCGGCCCCCGTACCGCCGACGACGTGAACCGCCAGATCAAGGGCTTCGCGTCCACCGGCGCCGTCGCCCCGGGCGAGGCCATCGACTTCCATGTGACGGTGGACCCGCCCCAGCAGTTCTCCGTCGACGTCTACCGCATCGGGCACTACGGCGGCGACGGCGCCGCCAAGATCACCACCAGCCCGCGGCTCTCCGGCATCGTCCAGCCCGCCCCGCTCACCGCCGACCGCACGGTCTCCTGCCACCACTGGTGGCTGTCCTGGCGGCTGCAGATCCCGTCCTACTGGTCGGTCGGGGCGTACGTCGCCGTGCTCACCACGGCCGACGGCTACCGCTCGCACATCCCCTTCACCGTCCGCGACAGCCATCCGGCCGATCTGCTCCTGCTCCTCCCCGACATCACCTGGCAGGCGTACAACCTCTACCCGGAAGACGGGCGGACCGGCGCCAGCCTCTACCACGCCTGGGACGACCACGGCCGGCTCCTCGGCGAGGGGGACGCCGCGACCACGGTCTCCTTCGACCGTCCGTACGCGGGCGCGGGCCTCCCCCTCCATGTGGGGCACGCGTACGACTTCATCCGCTGGGCCGAGCGCTACGGCTACGACCTCGCGTACGCCGACGCCCGCGATCTGCACGCCGGCCTGGTCGACCCCACCCGCTACCGGGGCCTGGTCTTCCCCGGCCACGACGAGTACTGGTCGGTGCCGATGCGGCGGACCGTCGAGCTCGCCCGCGAGCACGGCACGTCCCTGGTCTTCCTCTCCGCCAACACCATGTACTGGCAGGTCGAGCTCGGCCCCTCCGCGTCCGGTATCGCCGACCGGCTGCTCACCTGCCGCAAGCGGCGCGGCCCCGGCCGCTCCGCCCTCTGGCGGGACGTCGACCGCGCCGAGCAGCAACTGCTCGGCATCCAGTACGCGGGCCGGGTCCCCGAGCCCCACCCCATGGTGGTGCGCAACGCCGAGCACTGGCTCTGGGATGCGACGGGCGCGGATGACGGCGACGAGATCCCGGGCCTGGTCGCGGGCGAGGCCGACCGCTACTTCCCGCGGACCCCGCTCCCCGAGCACCAGGGCCGCATCCTGCTCGCCCACTCGCCCTACCAGGACGGTGAGGGCACGACCCGCCACCAGGAGACGTCCCTCTACCGGGCCCCCTCCGGCGCCCTGGTCTTCGCCTCCGGCACCTTCGCCTGGTCCCCGGCCCTCGACCGCCCCGGCCATGTGGACGCCCGCGTCCAGCGCGCGACCGCCAATCTCCTCGACCGGATCTGCAAGCGCGACTGACGACCCCGTCCGCGCCGGTCCGCGTCCCGTACGGGAGAATCGAAGCGCTCCTGGATCAACCTACGCGGAGGAACCGTGTCCGGATTCGTAGAAAAGCCCGAGCCGCTTCAGGTTCCGGGTCTGACCCACCTCCACACGGGCAAGGTGCGCGACCTGTACGAGAACGAGGCCGGTGACCTCGTCATGGTCGCGAGCGACCGCATGTCCGCGTACGACTGGGTGCTGCCCACCGAGATTCCCGACAAGGGGCGGGTGCTCACCCGGTTGTCCCTCTGGTGGTTCGACCTCCTCGCGGACCTCGTCCCCAACCATGTGATCTCCACCGAGCTCCCGGCCGGCGCCCCGGCCGACTGGGCCGGCCGCACCCTGGTCTGCAAGGCCCTGGACATGGTGCAGGTCGAGTGCGTCGCCCGCGGCTATCTCACCGGCTCGGGTCTCGTCGAGTACAACGACACCCGTACGGTCTGCGGCCTCGCGCTCCCCGAGGGGCTCGTCGACGGATCCGAGCTCCCCGCCCCGATCTTCACCCCCGCGACGAAGGCCGCCGTCGGCGACCACGACGAGAACGTGTCGTACGAGGTGGTCGCGCACCAGGTCGGCGCCGAGACCGCGGCCCTGCTGCGCCGGACGACCCTCGCGGTCTACGGCCGGGCGCGGGACATCGCCCGCGAGCGCGGGATCATCCTCGCGGACACCAAGTTCGAGTTCGGCTTCGAAGGCGACCGGCTGATCATCGCGGACGAGGTGCTGACCCCGGACTCCTCGCGCTTCTGGCCCGCCGACCAGTGGCAGCCGGGCCGCGCCCAGCCCTCGTACGACAAGCAGTACGTACGCGACTGGCTGACCTCGCCGGCCTCCGGCTGGGACCGGAAGAGCGAGCAGCCGCCGCCGGCCCTGCCGCAGGAGGTCGTGGACGCGACCCGCGCCAAGTACGTGGAGGCGTACGAGCTGCTGACCGGCACGAGCTGGTCGTAGACACGAAGAAGCCCCCGGCCGACCGGCCGGGGGCTTCCTACTCGGAGCGGACGACGAGATTCGAACTCGCGACCCTCACCTTGGCAAGGTGATGCTCTACCAACTGAGCCACGTCCGCATGCGCCGTAGCGCGGGAACCACTATACCCAACCTCGCTCACGTGCGAGACGAACTGCGGTGTGCCGGTTCTCGGCGCCCAGCTTCGAGGCCGCCGACGACAGATAGTTACGGACGGTCCCCGGGGACAGCGCGGCGCGTTCGGCGATCTCCGCGATGGGCGCTCCGTCCCCGGCCAGCTCCAGGACCTCCGCCTCGCGGGCCGTCAGGGGCGAGTCCCCGGCCGAGATCGCATCGGCCGCCAACTCCGGGTCCACATAGCGGTTTCCCATGTGAACGGTACGGATGATCTCGGCGAGCCGCCGGGCGCTCACGGTCTTGGGCACAAAGCCGCGGACCCCGGCCGTCAGGGCCCGCTTCAGATGCCCGGGGCGGCCGTGGCTCGTGACGATCATGGTCCGGCACTCCGGCAGCTCGGCCCGCAGGGCTGTGGCGACACTCACACCGTCGGCGCCCGGCATCTGCAGATCGAGCACCGCGACATCGGGCTGGTGCGCCCGGGCCATGGCGAGGGCCTCGGGTCCGGAGGCGGCCTCGGCGACGACGACCAGGTCGTCCTCGAGCGCGAGCAGGGCGGCGAGCGCCCCCCGGATGAGGTGCTCGTCGTCGGCGAGCAGCACCCGCACGGGAGCGGGGTTCATCGCGGCACCTCCGCGGTCAGTCGAAACATTCCGTTGCCGGCCGGGCCGGCCTCCAGGGTGCCGCCGAGCGCCGCGAGCCGCTCGCGCAGCCCGGTCAGACCTCGGCCACCCGCCCCTCGGTGGCGATCCGCCCCTCGTGGAGGATGGCGAGCCGGTCGGCCAGCTCCTCGGCCTCCTCCAGGTAGTGCGTCGTGAGCAGTACGGTCGTGCCGTTGTCCCGGAGCCGGCGCACCAACTCCCAGGTGGCGTGCCGCCCTTCGGCGTCCAGGCCGGTGGTCGGCTCGTCCAGGAAGAGCACCTCGGGGGACCCGACCAGTGCCAACGCCAGGTCGAGCCGCCGCCGTTCACCCCCCGAGAGCTGCTTCACCCGTACGTCGCGGCGCACACCGAGCCCGACCATCTCCAGCGCGTCGTCGACGGGGCCGGCCCCACTGGTGCACCCGGCCCACATCCGGGCCGTCTCCCGCGCTGTCAGTTCCTTCGGGAAGCCGCCCTCCTGGAGCATCACCCCGATCCGCGGCCGGACCTTTCCCCGCTCCCGGTACGGATCGTGCCCGAGCACCCGCACGGTGCCGCCGCTCGGCTCGGCCAGGCCCTCGAGGAGTTCCACCGTCGAGGTCTTGCCCGCGCCGTTCGTCCCGAGCAGCGCGAAGGTCTCTCCGTGCGCCACCGAGAAGTCGATTCCGTGGACGGCCTCGAAGCCGCCCGCGTACACCCGCCGCAGCCTCGTGGCCTCGATCGGTTCAGTCATGACTTCAGCGTCCAGCCGGTCCGGCCCCGGCAGCAGTGCGCGCTGTCACCACTCCGCATGACAAATGTCAGGGGGTGTGTCCGGGCATACGACCAGGGCCCCGGTCGTGATGACCGGGGCCCCAATCCTTCTTGAGCGGACGACGAGATTCGAACTCGCGACCCTCACCTTGGCAAGGTGATGCTCTACCAACTGAGCCACGTCCGCATTGCTCCCGACCGGCTTTCACCGGGCGGTGCGTTCACCACTGTACCTGATCCACATCCGTGGTCGGTAAGCGGTGCGGAGCGGGTGACAGGAATTGCACACTGCGCCTTCCCTCTGGAAGAGGGCTGTTCTGCTACTGAACTACACCCGCACGCTCCGTGAGGTCCGGCCTTCCGGCCTTGCCCCTCGGCGTGCTCCAGACTCTAGCCCACCTGCGGGGGTGCAGTGCAACTCGGTTCACCTGGGGTGGCGTTCGCCGGCCCGTCCGGCGGGGCCTCCGGCCGCGTCCGGCGGCCGGAGCTCAGCTCGCCTGCTGGAACGCCTCGTAGACCCGCTTCGGGATCCGGCCACGCGCCGGCACGTCCATCTTGTTGGACTGCGCCCAGGCGCGTACGGCCGCCGGGTCGGGGGCGACGGCGGTGTGCCGGTACTCCTTGCGTGGCTTGCCCGTGTGCTTCGACTGCTTGCGGCCCGCCGCCACGTACGGGGCGAGGGCGTTGCGCAGTTTCTTTGCATTGGCGGGATTGAGGTCGATCTCGTACGACTTCCCGTCCAGGCTGAACGAAACCGTTTCCGCTGCTTCGCCGCCGTCGATGTCGTCGAAGAGTGTGACCACTACGCGCTGCGCCACGGATATCGGTCCTTTCCTGCGGTTCGCCGTGCCAAGTCAGTACAGGTCAGTGCTGACATGCGGCGATACCGGTATTCCGGCTGCTGCGGGGCAATGCTGCTTTCCGCTGTATTCCTTTGTACAGCGGTAGGCGTCGCATTGTGAAGCCCAGCCAATTGCATCCGCGTGTCCTCCGCAATGGGGCGGAGGAGTTTTTCTCTGGATTTTCACATGCGGTTCTCCGGATATCTATGCGCGTAGAATTTTCGGGCGGGTACGCTGAGGGAACCGCCTTCAGCACCACACCACCGGGAGTGCCAGTGGCACGCGTCGTAGTCGACGTCATGCTCAAGCCGGAGATCCTCGACCCGCAGGGGCAGGCGGTGCAGCGCGCACTGCCCCGCCTGGGCTTCGAGGGGATCGCGGACGTACGTCAGGGAAAGCGCTTCGAACTCGAGGTGGAGGGGCCGGTCGACGATGCCGCCCTCGCCCGCATCCACGAGATGGCCGAAACGTTCCTCGCCAACACCGTCATCGAGGACTTCGTCGTAAAGGTGGAGTCGTGACCTCTCGTATCGGAGTCGTCACTTTCCCCGGGACGCTCGACGACCGGGACACACTGCGTGCCGTCCGTATCGCGGGCGCCGAGCCGGTCTCGCTGTGGCACCGGGACAAGGACCTCAAGCAGGTCGACGCGGTGGTCCTGCCGGGTGGCTTCTCCTACGGCGACTATCTGCGGGCCGGAGCGATCTCCCGCTTCTCGCCGGTGATGGAGACGATCATCGACCAGGCGAAGGCCGGAATGCCGGTCCTCGGCATCTGCAACGGCTTCCAGGTGCTCACCGAGACGCACCTGCTGCCCGGTGCGATGCTCAGGAACAACCATCTGCACTTCATCTGCCGCGACCAGACGCTCCGCGTGGAGAACGCGGACACCGCCTGGACGGCCGACTACGAAGCGGGCCAGGAGATCTCCGTCCCGCTCAAGAACATCGACGGACGTTACGTCGCCGACGAGCGCGTCCTCGACGAGCTGGAGGCCGAGGGCCGGGTCGCGTTCCGCTACGTCGGCATGAACCCGAACGGCTCACTGCGCGACATCGCGGGCATCACCAACGCCGCCGGCAATGTCGTCGGCCTGATGCCGCACCCCGAGCACGCCGTGGAGCCGCTCATCGGGACCGGCGGCACCGACGGCCTCGGGTTCTTCACCTCGATCATCAAGAAGCTGGTGGCCGCCGCATGACTCTGGACACCGTCAAGCACGCAACCGAGACGCCCGAGACCGAGCAGCCCTGGAAGGAGCTCGGCCTCAAGGAGGACGAGTACCAGCGCATCCGCGAGATCCTCGGCCGCCGGCCCACCGGCGCCGAGCTCGCGATGTACTCCGTCATGTGGTCCGAGCACTGCTCGTACAAGAGCAGCAAGGTCCATCTGAAGCAGTTCGGCGAGAAGGCCCCCGAGAACGACGCTCTGCTCGTCGGCATCGGCGAGAACGCGGGCGTCGTGGACGTCGGCCAGGGGTACGCGGTCACCTTCAAGGTCGAGTCGCACAACCACCCCAGCTACATCGAGCCCTACCAGGGCGCGGCCACCGGTGTCGGCGGCATCGTCCGCGACATCCTGGCGATGGGCGCCCGTCCGGTCGCCGTCATGGACCCGCTGCGCTTCGGCGCCGCCGACCACCCCGACACCAAGCGTGTCCTGCCGGGTGTCGTCGCGGGCATCGGCGGCTACGGCAACTGCCTGGGCCTGCCGAACATCGGCGGCGAGGTCGTCTTCGACTCCTGCTACCAGGGCAACCCGCTGGTCAACGCGCTGTGCGTGGGCGTCATGAAGCACGAGGACATCCACCTCGCGAAGGCGTCCGGCGCCGGCAACAAGGTGATCCTCTACGGCGCCCGCACCGGCGGTGACGGCATCGGCGGTGTCTCGGTGCTCGCCTCGGAGACCTTCGAGTCGACCGGCCCGGCCAAGCGCCCCGCCGTCCAGGTCGGCGACCCCTTCCAGGAGAAGCTCCTCATCGAGTGCACCCTGGAGATCTTCAAGGAGAAGCTGGTCGCCGGCATCCAGGACCTCGGCGGCGCCGGACTCTCCTGCGCCACGAGCGAGCTGGCGAGCGCCGGCTCCGGCGGTATGCGGGTCGAGCTCGACACCGTGCCGCTGCGCGACGCGACCCTCTCGCCCGAGGAGATCCTCATGAGCGAGTCGCAGGAGCGCATGTGCGCGATCGTCGAGCCGCAGTACGTCGACCGCTTCATGGAGATCTGCGAGAAGTGGGACGTCATCGCCACCGTCATCGGTGAGGTGACGGACGGCGAGCGCCTGGAGATCTTCTGGCACGGCGAGCAGATCGTGGACGTACCGCCGCGGACCGTCGCGCACGAGGGCCCGGTGTACCAGCGTCCGTACGCGCGCCCCGAGTGGCAGGACGCGCTGCAGGCCGACGACGCGGGTGCGCTGCCCCGCCCGGCGACCTCCGAGGAACTGCGTGAGCAGGTCCTGAAGCTGGTCGCCTCGCCGAACCAGGCCTCGAAGGCGTGGATCACGGACCAGTACGACCGTTTCGTGCAGGGCAACACCGTCCTCGCCCAGCCCGAGGACGCAGGGCTCGTCCGGATCGACCCCGACACCAACCTCGGTGTCGCGGTCGCGACGGACGGCAACGGCCGGTACGCGAAGCTCGACCCGTACGCGGGTGCGCAGCTCGCGCTGGCGGAGGCGTACCGCAATGTCGCCGCGTCGGGCGCGAAGCCGCTCGCGATCTCGGACTGCCTGAACTTCGGCTCGCCCGAGGACCCGGCCGTCATGTGGCAGTTCGCCGAGGCCACCCGTGGTCTCGCGGACGGCTGCCTGGAGCTCGGCACGCCGGTGACCGGCGGCAATGTCTCGCTCTACAACCAGACGGGTGAGACGGCGATCCACCCGACCCCGGTCGTGGCGGTGCTCGGTGTGATCGACGACGTCACGCGCCGTACGCCGATCGCCTTCAAGGAAGAGGGCCAGCTCCTCTATCTGCTGGGCGAGACGCGCGAGGAGTTCGGCGGCTCCGCGTGGTCCCAGGTGATTCACGACCACCTCGGCGGTCTGCCGCCGAAGGTCGACCTGGACCGGGAGAAGCTGCTCGCCGAGATCCTGATCTCGGCCTCCCGCGACGGCATGATCGACGCGGCGCACGACCTGTCGGACGGCGGTCTGATCCAGGCGGTCACCGAGTCGTGCCTGCGCGGCGGCAAGGGCGCGCGGCTGGTCGTCCCGGACGGTCTTGACGCGTTCACCTTCCTGTTCAGCGAGTCGGCGGGCCGTGCGGTCGTCGCCGTCCCGCGCAGCGAGGAGCTCCGTTTCACCGACATGTGCGGTGCGCGGGGTCTGCCCGCCACGCGGATCGGTGTGGTCGACGGGGACGCGGTGGAGGTGCAGGGCGAGTTCGGCATCGAGCTGAGCGAGCTGCGTACCGCGCACGAGGAGACCATTCCGGCTCTGCTCGTCTGAGCCGCCCCGGGAGCGTGTTCGAAGTCCCGTCCGCCCGCACGTGCAGACGGGACTTTGAAGACACGACGCAGGACAGCCGCCCCCGCCCGGACGGACCGCCGCCCGGGCGGGGGCTTGGTCGTCCCGCTCGCCTACTCCGGCATGCCCCAGAAGGCGTCCAGCTCGTCGATGTCCTGAACGCACTCGTCGATGTCGGACATCTTGCCTCCGACGATGGTGAACCACAGGCCGCCCCGGAGCTCGATCCCGCGGTCCCCACGCTCAGCGAAGATCTTGTGGACGGACATGGCATGCCCGCGCCCGTCCGGGAAGACACCGTCGAGCTCGACGCGCAGGCTGCCGCCGGAGAGCTCCTTGAGCCGGCCGTACAGGGCCAGGACGTTGTCCCGGCCCTTGTGGTGCCCGGAGATCTGGCTGCTCCCGGGCATGTGATGGATGCAGTCCGACGTCATCAGGGAGCCCAGGGTGTCCATGTCGCCCTTGTTGAACGCCTCGTAACCCCGGCGGACCAGGGCGCTGTCGGGGTGTTCTGTCATGACTGATTCACACCTCTCGTGCCTGTGTTTCCGCTGTTCGCGCTGCTTCTCATCTTCCGCCGGGTCCCGGACCCCTGCCACGTGGAAGCGATTAACCTCGGCTCATGTCCCCGGCCAAGAAGCGCACCCGCAGCTATGACTCCGCCAAGATCCGGGCCGCCGTGCTCGCGCAGTTCGGGCATGTACGGGAGGCGGTGGGGACGTTGACTCCCGAGCAGCTCGCCCTGCCGACCCGGCTGGGTCCGTGGACCGTCCGCGAGCTGGCCGCACACTTCACCTTGGCCGTGCACGCCGTCGTCCGGGGCCTGGAGCAGCCGGAGCCGGCCACGCTGGAAGTCGCGCTGATGGACTGGCCGTTCACGACGGCCGAGCGAGCCGGCTCGATCGACGACGAGACCCGCGCGATCGCCGACGGGGCCGAGGACCTCGACGCGCTGTACGAGCGGACGGCCGCGGCCGTCACCGACGCGCTGTCCCGGGCATCCGACGACCGGCTGATCCAGACCCGTGCGGGCGCGATGCGGCTCGGCGACCACCTGGTCACGCGCGCCGTCGAACTCATCGTCCACACCGACGACTTGAACGCCGCGACCGGCCTCGACGTCCCGTACGAGCGGCAGGCACTCGCCGCCTGTGTGCGCCTGCTCGCGGACACCCTCGCCGTGAAGGCGCCGGGCGGATCGGTGGAGGTGCGGATTCCGCCGTACGCCGTGGTCCAGTGCGTCGAAGGGCCGAGGCACACACGCGGCACGCCGCCCAATGTCGTCGAGACCGACCCGCTGACCTGGATCCGTCTCGCGACGGGGCGTACGGAGTGGAGCGAGGCACTGGACGGGGTCAAGATCAGTGCCAGTGGTGAGCGGTCCGACATCTCGGCGCTGTTGCCGTTGATGGGCTGACGGCCCGGCGGCCCGGCGGCCCGGCTGCCTGGCGGCTCGGCGGGAACCGGAGTCCCATCCGCCCCGTCACACCGACATGCGTACTCAGCTGATCGTTCCCGCCGCGGCCGCCCTGGCCGCCGTCCTCACGCTCACCGCCTGCGGCACGGAGACGGTCTCCGGCAAGGGCGCCGGTGACAACGCGGGGGGCTCCGTACAGCCCGCCTCGCGCGTGACCGGCGTGCACTGGACCGTCGACAGCGTGACCGTCGGCGGGAAGCGGACGGCGGCCCCGGCCGGTGCCCATGTCGAGTTCGACACCAAGGGCGGGCAGAAGGGGCGGGCCACGGGCAACTACGGCTGCAACCACTTCGGCGCCGACGTCACCATCGAGGGCGACACGATCACGGTCGTGCCGGGCGAGATGACCGAGATGGGCTGCCCGAAGGCGACCGAGGGCTTCGAGTCCGCCCTGAACGCGGCCTTCTCCGGCAAGCTCAAGGCGAAGCTGTCGGACAAGAACCTCACGCTGACCACCGCGAAGGGTGACTCCATCGCCATGACCGCGCAGGCCGAGGCGCCGCTCGTCGGCACCAAGTGGAACGTCACGTCCCTGCTCACGGGCGAGACCGCGTCCTCGCTGCCGCCCGGCACGGAGGACAAGGCGTATCTGGTCTTCGGCAAGGACGGTTCCGTACACGGCAGCCTCGGCTGCAACACCTTCCGCGCCGACGCGAAGGTGTCCGGGCAGACGATCACCTTCGGCCGCCTGGCCAGCACCCGCAGGATGTGCCCGGGTCCCGAGATGACGGTGGAGCAGGCGGTGTCCGAGGTCCTGCGCGGCAAGGTGACGTACGAGCTGAGGCACCGCGGCCTGTCCCTCACCGCGGAGAGCGGCAAGGGGCTGGCGGCGACGGCGGCCTGATCGGGTACGTGCGGGTACGTGCCTGGTACGTGCCACGGACGCGCCGAGCACGTGCCCGGCCACGGGTCAGGTACGAGCCGAGCCCGAGCCCGGGTCCAGGGTCAGGTACGCGTCAGTTACGTGCGGCGTTGCGCGCGATGGCGCGTGAACCTGTCAACGAGCGTCCTGGGGGTGGGACGGCCGTATCGGCGGCGCGGAGAGTGATGTGCGGCACGCGTCCACGCGCCGCTACTCACCCGTACGACCCGCCAAAGGCTCTATTCCGCGGCTTTTGTGCGAACATCCGACCCCGTCAGCCCCGGCTCCGGCTCCGTCCCCAATTCGGACCAGTGGTCGATCTCGCCTACACTCGGAGCCGTGCCACGTGGTGACGGACGACTCAACCACGACCTGCTCCCCGGCGAAAAGGGCCCCCAGGACGCTTGCGGCGTCTTCGGTGTCTGGGCTCCGGGCGAAGAGGTCGCAAAGCTCACGTACTTCGGGCTCTATGCCCTCCAACACCGGGGCCAGGAATCCGCGGGTATCGCGGTCAGCAACGGCTCCCAGATCCTCGTCTTCAAGGACATGGGCCTCGTGTCCCAGGTCTTCGACGAGACCTCCCTCGGTTCCCTCCAGGGTCATATCGCGGTCGGTCACGCCCGCTACTCGACCACCGGAGCCTCCGTGTGGGAGAACGCGCAGCCGACCTTCCGGGCCACCGCCCACGGTTCGATCGCGCTCGGCCACAACGGCAACCTGGTCAACACGGCCCAGCTCGCCGGAATGGTCGCCGACCTGCCCCGCAAGGACGGCCGCGCCACTCAGGTCGCCGCCACCAACGACACCGACCTCGTCACCGCCCTGCTCGCCGGGCAAGTGGACGACGACGGCAAGCCGCTGACCATCGAGGAAGCGGCCGCCAAGGTCCTGCCCGAGGTCAAGGGCGCCTTCTCGCTCGTCTTCATGGACGAGCACACGCTGTACGCCGCCCGCGACCCGCAGGGCATCCGCCCCCTGGTCCTCGGCCGGCTGGAGCGTGGCTGGGTGGTCGCCTCCGAGACCGCCGCCCTCGACATCTGCGGCGCGAGCTTCGTGCGCGAGATCGAGCCGGGCGAGCTCATCGCGATCGACGAGAACGGACTCCGGACCTCCCGCTTCGCAGACGCGAAGCCCAAGGGCTGTGTCTTCGAGTACGTCTACCTCGCCCGCCCCGACACCGACATCGCCGGCCGCAACGTCTACCTCTCCCGGGTGGAGATGGGCCGCAGGCTCGCGAAGGAAGCGCCCGCCGAGGCCGACCTCGTCATAGCGACACCGGAGTCCGGCACCCCGGCGGCCATCGGCTACGCGGAGGCCTCCGGGATTCCGTACGGCGCGGGACTGGTCAAGAACGCCTATGTGGGCCGGACCTTCATCCAGCCCTCGCAGACCATCCGGCAGCTCGGCATCCGCCTCAAGCTGAACCCGCTCAAGGAAGTCATCAAGGGAAAGCGCCTGGTGGTCGTGGACGATTCGATCGTCCGCGGCAACACCCAGCGCGCGCTGGTCCGGATGCTCCGCGAGGCCGGCGCCGCCGAGGTCCACATCCGGATCTCGTCCCCGCCGGTCAAGTGGCCGTGCTTCTTCGGCATCGACTTCGCGACCCGCGCCGAGCTCATCGCCAACGGCATGACCATCGATGAGATCGGCACCTCGCTGGGCGCCGACTCGCTCTCGTACATCTCCATCGACGGCATGATCGAGGCGACCACCATCGCCAAGCCGAACCTGTGCCGCGCCTGCTTCGACGGCGAGTACCCGATGGAGCTGCCCGACCCCGAGCTGCTGGGCAAGCAGCTTCTGGAGACCGAGCTGGCGGGCGGCGCCGACGCCGCCGACGCCCTCCGTCGTCCGTGATCAAGCCCCGTCATTCCAACCGAAAGATCCCAGGCAATGTCTGAGACAGGTGCTTCCTACGCGGCCGCGGGCGTCGACATCGAGGCGGGCGACCGCGCCGTCGAGCTGATGAAGGAGTGGGTGAAGAAGACGCAGCGCGCTGAAGTCGCGGGCCTTGGCGGCCTCGGCGGCTTCGCCGGCCTCTTCGACGCCTCCGCCCTCAAGCGCTACGAGCGCCCGCTGCTCGCCTCCGCCACGGACGGCGTCGGCACGAAGGTCGATCTCGCCCGCCAGATGGGCGTCTACGACACGATCGGCCACGACCTCGTCGCGATGGTCATGGACGACATCGTCGTCTGCGGCGCCGAGCCGCTCTTCATGACCGACTACATCTGCGTCGGCAAGGTCCACCCGGAGCGCGTCGCCGCGATCGTCAAGGGCATCGCCGAGGGCTGTGTGCTCGCCGGTACGGCCCTCGTCGGCGGCGAGACCGCCGAGCACCCCGGTCTGCTGGGTCCGGACGACTTCGACGTCGCGGGCGCCGGTACGGGCGTCGTGGAGGCCGACCGGCTGCTGGGCGCGGATCGCATCCGTACGGGGGACGTGGTCATCGCCATGGCGTCCTCCGGCCTTCACTCGAACGGGTACTCGCTCGTTCGCCACGTGGTCTTCGACCGGGCCGGCTGGGCGCTGGACCGGGACGTCCCGGAGTTCGGCCGCACCCTCGGCGAGGAGCTGCTGGAGCCCACCAAGATCTACTCGCTGGACTGCCTGGCGCTGACCCGGACCACCGAGGTGCACGCTTTCAGCCACGTCACCGGCGGCGGGCTCGCGGCGAACCTGGCCCGCGTCGTCCCCGACAGCCTGCACGCGGTGGTCGACCGGTCCACGTGGGCCCCGGGCGCGGTCTTCGATCTCGTCGGGAAGGCCGGCCAGGTCGAGCAGCTGGAGCTGGAGAAGACCCTCAACATGGGCGTCGGCATGATCGCCGTCGTGCCGTCCGAGTCGGTCGACGTGGCGCTGACGACTCTCGCGGACCGTGGCGTCGACGCCTGGGTCGCGGGCGAGATCACCGAGCGCGGCGAGCACACCACGGGCGCGGCCCTGGTGAACACGTACGCGAACTAGGGCCTGTCGTTTGGATCAGCCCGGCAAGATCCGAACGACAGGCCCTCAGAGCGGTCGCGATGCTGCCGCGAGCTGAACAGCACAGAACCCGGTCCGAGGCCTGAGCCCCGGACCGGGTCTGAAGTGAGCAGATGCAGGCGTCAAGCGCCGCGACGCTGCGACGACGGATCGGACTCGTCGTCCTCTTCCTCGTCGTCGTTGTACATCTCCGCGTAGCGGGCGTACGGGTCGTCTTCCTCGTCGTCGTCCTCGAACGGCTCGCCGTTCGGCGGCTGACTCGAAATCGGACTCGAAGTCGATGCGCCCAGCTCGTTGGCCAGACGCGACAGGTCAGTCCCGCCGCTGTTGTACTTCAGCTGGCGGGCGACCTTCGTCTGCTTGGCCTTGGCCCGGCCGCGCCCCATGGCTCGACCCCCTCGGTGACGGGGCTCGACGGCCCCAGAGTCTTGACACGCGTTCATGGTTCGGAGCGGGCTCTCCTTGGAGAGACCGTGTCCGTAGGGCTTCAACGGTACCTGCTTCCGCGGCCATACGGTACGCCGCCCGCATCACGTGCCACCTCGCAGGACCGGCAAGGCGCCCCGTCCTCGCTGGTCAACCGCGATTTTAACCTCTTCTTGGCGGGCGGCTCGCCGACCGGCGTGAGTCTTGTCTCCCCGGTCGGCGAGGACCACCCGAGAGGTGCTATCGGAGACGCGCCTCCGCCATGCGCTGCTCGGCGATACGGTCCGCCGCCGCGGCCGGCGGAATGCCGTCCGCGTTCGCACGTGCGAATATTGCCAGCGTGGTGTCGAAGATCTTCGACGCCTTCGCCTTGCACCGGTCGAAGTCGAAGCCGTGCAGCTCGTCGGCGACCTGGATCACCCCGCCCGCGTTCACGACGTAGTCGGGCGCGTAGAGGATGTGGCGGTCGGCGAGGTCCTTCTCGACGCCCGGGTGCGCGAGCTGGTTGTTGGCCGCGCCGCACACCACCTTGGCGGTCAGTACGGGCACGCTCTCGTCGTTCAGTGCACCGCCGAGCGCGCACGGCGCGTAGATGTCCAGGCCCTCCGTACGGATCAGTGCATCCGTATCCGCGACCACGGTGACCTGCGGGAACTTATCGGTGATCCGGCGCACCGACTCCTCGCGCACGTCCGTGATGACGACCTCGGCGCCGTCCTGGAGCAGATGCTCGACCAGGTAGTGCCCGACCTTGCCGACGCCCGCGACACCGACCTTGCGGCCGCGCAGCGTGGGGTCGCCCCACGCGTGCTGGGCGGAGGCCCGCATGCCCTGGAAGACGCCGTACGCGGTGAGCACCGACGAGTCGCCGGCGCCGCCGTTCTCGGGAGAGCGTCCGGTGGTCCACCGGCACTCGCGGGCCACCACGTCCATGTCGGCGACATACGTGCCGACGTCGCAGGCCGTGACGTACCGACCGCCGAGCGAGGCCACGAAGCGGCCGTACGCCAGCAGCAGGTCCTCCGTCTTGATCCGCTCCGGGTCTCCGATGATCACGGCCTTGCCGCCGCCGTGGTCGAGACCGGCCATGGCGTTCTTGTACGACATCCCCCGGGAGAGGTTCAGCGCGTCGGCGACGGCGGCTTCCTCGGAGGCGTACGGGTAGAAGCGGGTGCCGCCGAGGGCCGGGCCCAGGGCGGTCGAGTGGATGGCGATGACGGCCTTCAGGCCTGTGGCACGGTCCTGGCACAGCACGACTTGCTCATGTCCGCCCTGGTCCGAGTGGAACAGGGTGTGCAGGACGCCGTCAGTCACATCGGTCACGGTGGTGACTCCCAAGTACGAAGCGGCGATTGGGGGGCCCTCCTGCGGGTGGGGAGGGACCTGATGGGCAAGAGAGTAAGTCCTACGCAGGGGTAGATCGGCCGCAGTGCTCAGGATCACCCCCTCCCGGAGTACGCGCATGGAAGGATTCAGGGCATGCCGGCCGTCACTTCTGTGCTCGTCCCGTACGCGTCCTACCTGCGCGTGTACGAGCCACTGGCGGCTTTCCCCGAGCCGGAGCGCGGCCACTGGACCCGCTACGCCCGGCGCGACCGCACCCCCACCGCCCAGGACGAACTCCGACGTTCGCTGGTGGACTTGCTGCCCACTCCGCCCGTGCCCGTGCCGGTCCACGAGAGCGCCGACGCCTTCGTCACGGAGGTCGACGGGGTGGTCTGCGTCTGCCCCTGGCGCACGCGGCTGCGGGGCTGGCTGGCCCTGGAGGAGCTGGCGGAGCTGCTCCCGTCACCGGTGCTGGACGCGGTGCTGCCGCCGGTGGTGCGCGGGCAGGCGGCCGCGGACTACGAGGCCTGGCGCGACCGGAACCCGGACGCGCGGCCGTGGATCAGGACGGCGGTGTGGCAGGTGCCGGTGCGCTGGTTCACCCTCTTCGCGGACGACGAGCGCGAGTACGACCCGGGGGAGGTGCCCGGCGAGCCGCCCGTGCTGCGCTACCGGACGCCGATGGTGCAGGCCAGGCGCAGGCTGGCGCGCGCACTGAAGACGCTGAAGGAGTCGGTCGACGAGGGTCCGCTGGTGGAGGGCCTGGTAGATGTGGGGCGGTGGCTGGAGGAATTCCACCCGCGCTCACTGGTCGAGCTCGACTACGGCGGTCTCGTCCACACCCTGTCTCCGGCGCAGCTCGCCGAGGACCACTCGGCGGCGGATGTGGCCGAGGGGATCGCGGCCCTGCGGGTCGGCGACGGCGAGGGCGTCGGCGAGGCGTACGGGCGGCTGATGGAGCGTTGGCGCGCGGTCCGGGACCGGCAGTTCGCGAACTGACGCCGCCGTGGCTGGGGGCCGAACAGGGCGCGTCCGGGACGTAGGTTCCGTTCCGGGCCTTTGGCTCAAGCGTGACGGACAGCACTAAGCAGCGTCTTGCGCCCATCGCCCGCCCTCGTGCCAAAATAGGACAAGGAGTCCGGGGAGGGTTCCTTCCGCCTACCTAAGGGCGGAAATCTCGGCATTGCACCCTATGGGGGGTCTGATGACTCCTGATCGCTCTGTGACTGATCGTCACTGTGACGTGACTGTCCGTTATGGCATGGTCCATCGGCTTCCGCCGCGGATGAACACCTGAGAGGGCAATTCCATCGGTTTGGCCGACGTGGCTGGACAGATGGTGTAGTTGTAGTGCCGAGGACAAGCCGTTCGTCCTATAACCGACTCGGCCCGCGTCCGCCATTTCGGGCAACGTGGGTCAAGGTGCAGAATTTAGAGGAAAGAACCGAGAAGGTTCGGTTCTCCCGAGGAGGCCGCTCATGACCGCTCGCACCCCTGATGCCGAGCCGCTGCTGACCCCGGCTGAGGTTGCCACGATGTTCCGCGTGGACCCGAAGACGGTCACCCGTTGGGCCAAGGCAGGCAAGCTCACGTCCATCCGCACGCTCGGTGGACATCGCCGGTACCGCGAGGCAGAGGTCCGCGCACTGCTTGCGGGTATTCCGCAGCAGCGCAGCGAGGCCTGACACCCCCGATTAAGGGCATCGCCGGACCCCCAATCCGGCAGCCCAACAGAGAGCTCGACACGGCGGGCGCCTGCCCCAACAGGATTTCGTCGTCGATCGCGCTGGACTCCGCCGGGTCCAGCGCGATCTTTTTTATGCCCTGGGAAGTGGGGCCGGCGGACCCTTCCGGGCTGCTCAGAGGGGGGTTCGGGAAGGGCGTGAGGGGAGTGCAATTGCACGCATTAAATTGTTTGGTTGTAGGGAGGGCGTAAGTTCACCCGTTTCCGAAACTCGTGCGGTGACTCCCGTCACATGACTGCGGTCTTGCCAATTCGAGCCTGCCACTGAGAAAGGGCCGACGGTGCGGCAAAGGTCACGGATGGTCGGGACCTTCGTCCTTGGTGACCGTCCGCTGCTCCGGCTCCGCGGGGGCGGTCTCGGGAGCAACGGCCTCGGTGAGGGCGGTCTCGGGCACGACGGCCTCGGTGAGGGCGGTCTCCGGCAGGACGGTCTCGGTGAGGACGGTCTCCGGCAGGGCGGCCTCGGACAGGAGCATCTCGCAGGGGGCGGCCTCGGAGGGGTCCATCGCGAGGCGCAGCAGTCGATGGCACACCGGACAGTGCCGGGTGAGGTGCCGATAGCCGGAGACGGCCGCCAGATGGGCGCGCAGCAGCGCCCGGGTCTCATGCCTCGCTGTGGATGCCGCCATGCGCCACCTCCGCGGTCGGGGGCCCCGTAACCCCTGTCATGACTGGGTACCGGCGGCACATGACTCCAGTCAATACGTCAGAAGGCCCGCACCATCCGGTGCGGGCCTTCCATTCACTGCGGTCCTGACGGGATTTGCTGTATCGGATTGCGCCCGCGGCGCAGCCGCTATCGGACACAGCGCCGCGGGCGCGGCCTCCACGCCGACACGTCGAAGGCCCCGCACCATGGTGCGGGGCCTTCGACGATACGCGCGGTCCTGACGGGATTTGAACCCGCGGCCTCCACCTTGACAGGGTGGCGAGCACTCCAAACTGCTCCACAGGACCAGGTTTCGCAGCTCCGTACTGCCTGGGCTGCGAGAGAGACTGTACAGCAGGTCAGCGGGTCCGGTCGAACTCACTCAAGGCAACGGCCGCGTCACGGCGCCGCCGCGTCGATCGCCTTGATGATGCGCTTGTCGGAGACGGGCTGCGACGTACCCAGGGCGTGGGCGAAGTAGCTGACGCGCAGCTCCTCGATCATCCAGCGGATGTCCAGCACCTCCTGCGGCACCGGCCGCCCCTTGGGCATCTGCTCCAGCAGCCAGGCGTACTCGTCCTGCATCTCGTGGACCTTCTCCATGCGCGTCGTGTCGCGCTGGACGCCCGTCGGCATCTGCTGGAGCCGGCGGTCCACCGCGACCAGATAGCGCATCAGGTCGGGCAGCCGCCGCAGGCCCGTCTTCGTCACGAAGCCGGCCGGAACGAGGGCCGCGAGCTGCTCCCGTACGTCCTGGACGTTGTTGACCAGGGCCAGGCTGTTCGTGGCCTTCAGGCGGCGCTCACAGGCCTGCCAGGCGGCCAGGATCTGCTGGACCTGGTCCACCGTCCGCACGGTCGCGTCCACAAGGTCCGCGCGGACCTTGTCGTACAGCTTCCGGAACGATTCCTCATCCCAGGCGGGACCGCCGTGGTCGGCGATCAGCTTGTCCGCCGCGGCCGTCGCGCAGTCGTCGAAGAGCGCCTGGACCGAGCCGTGGGGATTGCGGGAGAGGGCGAGCTTCTGCTGGTTCGTCAGCCGCTCGGAGGCGAACTTCGCCGGGTTCACCGGGATGTTCAGCATGATCAGCCGACGGGTGCCCTGCCACATCGCCAGGTGCTGCTCGGCCTCGGTGTCGAAGAGACGCACGGAGACTGTGCCCGCCGCAGCTCCCTCGGCGTCCACGAGGGCCGGGAAGGCCTTGACCGGCTGGCCGGCCCTGCGGGTCTCGAAGACGCGGGGGAGCGTGCCGATCGTCCAGTCCGTCAGGCCCGTCCGCTCGATCGCGTCGCCGCCCGCACGCTCGGCGGTGGCCGCGGCGGCCTTGGAGAGGGCCTGGCGGGCCTTGGGCTTCAGGGCGAGCCTGAGGGTCTCCAGATCCTTGTCCTCGGCGAGCTTGCGGCGCCGCTCGTCAACGATCCGGAACGTGATCTTCAGATGGTCCGGGACTCTCGCGAGATCGAAGTCGTCGCCCGTGACCGGCACGCCGACCATGCGCTGCAGCTCACGCGCCAGCGTGACCGGGAGCGGCTCCTGCAGCGGCACAGCACGCTCCAGGAAGGCCTTCGCGTAGTTCGGCGCGGGCACGTAATGGCGGCGGATCGGCTTCGGCAGGGAACGGATCAGCTCCGTGACGACCTCTTCGCGCAGACCGGGGATCTGCCAGTCGAAGCCCTCGTCCGTGACCTGGTTGAGCACCTGGAGCGGGATGTGGACGGTGACGCCGTCGGCGTCCGCGCCCGGCTCGAACTGGTAGGTGACGCGGAAGGTGAGCCGCCCCTGCCGCCACGAGTCCGGGTAGTCGTCCTTCGTGACCGCCCCGGCCTTCTCGTTGATGAGCATCTCGCGCTCGAAGTCGAGGAGCTCGGGCTGCTCGCGGCGCTTGTGCTTCCACCAGGAGTCGAAGTGCGCACCGGACACGACGTGCTCCGGCACCCGCTGGTCGTAGAAGTCGAACAGCGTCTCGTCGTCGACGAGGATGTCGCGGCGCCGGGCGCGGTGCTCCAACTCCTCGACCTCGGTGAGGAGTCGGCGGTTGTCGGCGAAGAACTTGTGGTGCGTACGCCAGTCGCCCTCGACCAGCGCGTTGCGGATGAACAGCTCGCGGCTCGCCTCCGGGTCGATCCGTCCGTAGTTCACCTTGCGCTGGGCGATGATCGGGACGCCGTACAGCGTGACCTTCTCGTACGCCATCACCGCCGCCTGGTCCTTCTCCCAGTGCGGCTCGCTGTATGTGCGCTTGACCAGATGCTGGGCGAGCGGCTCGATCCACTCGGGCTCGATCTTCGCGTTGACCCGGGCCCAGAGGCGGGACGTCTCGACCAGCTCGGCGGACATGATGAAGCGCGGGGGCTTCTTGAAGAGGGCGGATCCGGGGAAGACGGCGAACTTGGCGCTGCGGGCGCCCAGGTACTCGTTCTTCGCCGTGTTTCTCCCGCCCTCCCCTCCGGCGTCCTTGATGTCCTTCATCCCGATGTGGGAGAGGAGGCCGGCGAGAAGCGAGACGTGCACGGACTGCTCGGGCGCGTCGTCCTCGTTCAGATGGATGCCCATCTGCTTGGCGACCGTGCGCAGCTGCGCGTAGATGTCCTGCCATTCGCGGATGCGCAGGAAGTTCAGATACTCCTGCTTGCACATCCGGCGGAAGCTGGAGGAGCCGCGCTCCTTCTGCTGCTCGCGGACGTACCGCCAGAGGTTGAGGAAGGCGAGGAAGTCGCTCGTCTCGTCCTTGAACCGGGCGTGCTGCTGGTCGGCCTGCGCCTGCTTGTCGGCGGGCCGCTCGCGCGGGTCCTGGATGGAGAGCGCTGCCGCGATGACCATGACCTCGCGGACACAGCCGTTCTTGTCGGCCTCGATGACCATCCGGGCCAGACGCGGGTCGACGGGCAGCTGCGCGAGCTTGCGGCCCATCTGCGTCAGCCGCTTCTTCGGATCCTTCTGCCCGGGGTCCAGTGCGTGCAGCTCCTGCAGGAGCTGCACACCGTCGCGGATGTTGCGGTGGTCCGGCGGGTCGATGAAGGGGAACTTCTCGATGTCGCCGAGGCCGGCGGCGGTCATCTGGAGGATGACGGACGCCAGGTTCGTACGGAGGATCTCCGCGTCCGTGAACTCCGGGCGGGACAGGAAGTCGTCCTCGGAGTAGAGCCGGATGCAGATGCCGTCGGACGTACGGCCGCAGCGGCCCTTGCGCTGGTTGGCGCTGGCCTGGCTGATGGCCTCGATGGGCAGCCGCTGCACCTTGGTGCGGTGGCTGTAGCGGGAGATACGGGCGGTGCCGGGGTCGATGACGTACTTGATGCCGGGGACGGTCAGCGACGTCTCGGCGACGTTCGTCGCGAGGACGATACGGCGGCCGGTGTGCGGCTGGAACACGCGGTGCTGCTCGGCGTGCGAGAGCCGGGCGTAGAGGGGGAGGACCTCGGTGTTGCGGAGGTTCTTCTTGTTGAGCGCGTCCGCGGTGTCGCGGATCTCGCGCTCGCCGGAGAGGAAGACCAGAACGTCGCCGGGGCCCTCGGACCGGAGCTCGTCGACGGCGTCGCAGATCGCGGTGATCTGGTCGCGGTCGGACTCGTCACTGTCCTCCTCCAGGAGGGGCCGGTAGCGGACCTCGACGGGATACGTACGCCCGCTGACCTCGACGATCGGCGCGTCGTCGAAGTGGCGGGAGAAGCGCTCCGGATCGATCGTCGCGGAGGTGATGACGATCTTGAGGTCGGGCCGCTTCGGGAGCAGCTGGGCCAGATAGCCGAGCAGGAAGTCGATGTTGAGGGACCGCTCGTGGGCCTCGTCGATGATGATCGTGTCGTACGCGCGCAGCTCGCGGTCCGTCTGGATCTCCGCGAGCAGGATGCCGTCCGTCATGAGCTTGACGAAGGTCTCGTCCTGGTTCACCTGGTCGGTGAAGCGGACCTTCCAACCGACCGCCTCGCCGAGCGGGGTGCGCAGCTCCTCGGCGACCCGCTCCGCGACCGTGCGCGCGGCGATCCTGCGCGGCTGGGTGTGCCCGATCATGCCGCGCACACCCCGGCCGAGTTCCAGGCAGATCTTGGGGATCTGTGTCGTCTTGCCGGAGCCGGTCTCGCCCGCGACGATCACGACCTGGTGGTCCCGTATCGCCTCCAGGATGTCGTTCTTCTTCTGACTGACCGGGAGCTGCTCGGGGTAGGTGACGTCGGGCACCAGTGCCGCGCGCTCGGCGATACGGGCTGCGGCCTTCGTGGCCTCGGCCGCGATCTCGTCCAGGACGGCCTGCCGGGCCTCGGGCTTACGGATGCGGCGGGTGCCTTCGAGGCGCCGCCCGAGCCGGTGCGCGTCGCGCAGCGAGATCTCGGCCAGCTGCTTCTGGAGATCGGCAAAGGAAGTAGACATACGGACCCCAGGATCGCACCCGCGCGAGCGGAGTGGCGAACCCATTTACGGAGCGGGTCGCTCCGTGGCGGTGGCCTCGGGGACGACGAGCGGGTGGCCCGTACGATGGCGAGCGCGTCGACGATCAGGAGGATCACCGCTCATGCCCAGTGCAGGCAGCCCGTGGCGCCGCGCCTTCGCGGTCGTCGCAGCGCTGTCGGTGGTGCTGTGCGGGGTGCTTCTGGGTGCGGGGGCGACGAGCGGTCGTGTCCAGGCGACGAGTGGTCGTGTCCAGGCGACGAGTGGTCGTGTCCAGGCCCCCATCTCCCTGTCCGCGGGCGATGCCCGTACGTCCGTGGCCCACCACGTCCCCACGTCCGCGGTGGTGGCGGTCCCGGCCGGTGACGGGCAGGCGCCCGGCTGCGGTGAAGGCTCCCGGGACGACGGCGGGCTGAGCCCCGCCACGCCACCGCGGGGGTCGTCCTCGTACGAGCTGCTGCCTGCTCTGCAGACCGCCGCCCACGGCGCGGCCGGCTGCTGGGCCGTCGACGAGGCCGTGCTCGCCGTCGCGCCGGAGCGCGGGCCACCGCCCGTCGCCGCGCCGAGCCCGATGGATCTCTCCGTCCTGCGGGTGTAGGCGGCGCACAGCCGTGCCCCGCCCACCCGTTCGCGTCCCGGAGAGAAACCACACACCCATGCCCACTTCCCGTAGCCGTACCCGAACCCGCACCCGTACCGGCACCCGTATGCCGTTGAAGCCGGTCGCGATCGGCGCCGGAGTCGTCGCCGCCGCGGTCGTGCTCGGCTTCGTCTCGTACACCGCCACCAGGCCGGACGAGTCCAGGAGCGGCGGCACGGTCGCCGAGGCGTCCGCCGGCCCGGAGGGGGTCTACCCCGAGCTGGAGAAGCTCGCCCGGCGAGACGCCAGGGACCCCCTCGCGATGGGTCGCGCGGACGCGCCCGTCGTGCTGGTCGAGTACGCCGACTTCAAGTGCGGCTACTGCGGGAAGTTCGCCCGCGACACCGAGCCCGCGCTGGTGAAGCAGTACGTCGACAAGGGCACCCTGCGTATCGAATGGCGCAACTTCCCGATCTTCGGCGAGGAGTCGGAGGCCGCGGCGCGCGCCGCGTGGGCCGCCGGGCAGCAGGGCCGCTTCTGGCAGTTCCACGAGTCCGCGTACGCCGAGGGCGCGAAGGAGAAGGGCTTCGGCGAGCAGCGGTTGAAGGAGCTCGCCCAGCAGGCCGGCGTGCGGGACCTGGCCCGCTTCACGCGCGACGCGGACAGCGAGGCGGCGCGGCAGGCGGTGGCGAAGGACCAGGAGGAGGGGTACGGACTGGGCGCGACGTCCACGCCCTCGTTCCTGATCAACGGCCGCCCGATCGCGGGCGCTCAGCCGCCGGAGACCTTCACCGACGCGATCGAGGCGGCGCTGAAGGCTGCCGGAACGGCTACGGGCCCGCAGGCGAGTGCGCCCGCGGGCACGGAGGCGGAGAAGGACGCGGGGAAGGACTCCGGAAAGGAGTCCGGGAAGACCGTTGGGCCGGACGCCGGGCAGACCCGCCGGCCGGACGCCGGGAAGACCGTTGGGCCGGACGCCGGGAAGGCCGGAGCCGAGTGACCGACATCGGATACCTCGCCGCCTTCCTGGGCGGTCTGCTCGCCCTGCTCAGTCCGTGCAGCGCCCTCCTCCTCCCGGCGTTCTTCGCGTACTCCATCGACACCGCGACCAGGCTCGTGGCCCGTACCGGCATCTTCTACGCGGGCCTGGCGACGACCCTGGTCCCGCTGGGGGCGGCCGGCTCGTTCGCCGGGCGGCTCTTCTACGGCCACCGCGATCTGCTGGTCACCGCCGGCGGCTGGCTGATCATCGCGCTCGGGGTCGCCCAGATCGTCGGCCTGGGCTTCGCCTCCCGCCGCCTCGCCCGGCTCAGCGGCCGCATCCGCCCCTCGACCGCGGTCTCCGTGTACGCGCTCGGCATGGTCTACGGACTGGCCGGCTTCTGCGCGGGCCCGATCCTCGGCAGCGTCCTCACGGTGGCGGCCCTCAGCGGCAGCCCCGCCTACGGGGGTCTCCTCCTCGCCGTCTACGCCCTCGGCATGGCCGTACCGCTCTTCGTCCTCGCCCTGCTCTGGGAGCGCTGTGAACTGGGCACGCGCAAGTGGCTGCGAGGCCGCACCCTCCGCATCGCGGGGCGCTTCGAACTGCACACGACGTCCGTCCTGTCCGGCCTGTTCTTCATCGCTCTCGGCGCGCTCTTCCTCGCCTTCGACGGGACGACGGCCCTGCCCGTCATCCTGTCGGTCGACGACTCCTTCGCCGTGGAGCAGTGGGCGTCCGCCGCGGGCCGCGCGATCCCGGACTGGGTCCTGCTGACCCTGGTGGTGGCGATCACGGCGATCGTCCTCACGGTGCGGGGCCGGCGGCGGCGAGAACGGGTGTGACGACGGGCCGTACGAAGCAGGGCCCCGTCCGGGTGGACGGGGCCCTTCGTGGTCACCCGGCGATCTGGATGACCCCGCTGGTGCTCAGAGCACCGGAGAACGAATGGATCTCGTCCACCGCACCGTGCAGGTACTCGCCCCAGCCATCAGTGGTCGTGGCGCGGCCCACCTGTAGCCCGCCTGTGCTCTTCCAGGCGCTGCGGAAGGTGGCCGTGGCGTCCGCGTTCGTGTACCCGTCCAGGTAGAGCCGGATCTGGTCGGCCGCGTCGTCGTAGACGATCGCCAGCTGGTGCCCCGATCCTTCACCGCCGTCCGGCGCTTCGATCCAGGCGACCACGGTCTCCTGCGCACCGGCGGCGTCCGCGTGTGTCATGACCAGCTGCCAGCGGTACTGAGCGGGCACGTACCGGAGCTTGAAGGCGTCGGCCTGCCCGCCGGCCTGCGCCAGCACGGTCATGGGCCCGGCCGGCTCCCGGTCGGCGAGCCGTAGCCGTACGGCAAGAGTGAAGCTGTCGCTCGTGTCGACGACCGGTCCCTCGGTGGATGCGTACCCGTCCTTGCCGTCCAGTTTGAGGTGCCCCTTGTCCCGCAGCGGCGTCGGTCCTGGCACACAGTCCGGGTCCAGCAGATCGCACTCCGGCGCTTCCGTGAAGATCGACGCGCCGCCGCCGAGGTGCAGCGCCTGCCCGCCGTTCTCCTCCGGCGAGACCCCGGCCGGGGCGGATTCGAGGGACCAGTGGCCGGTCGGCTGTGCGGCGCGGGTGCCGAGCAGCGTCACCTCGTCCGGGACGACGACCCGGTCGTACGCCCGTACGTCCCCGATCTCGCCCTGCCAGCGTCCCGGTAGCCCTCCTTGCCCTTGGCGCGTCCGATCTGCAGGTTCCCGCTCGCCGTCGACGGGGTGGCCTTGGCGGCCGTCCCGGTCTCGCGCCCGTTGACGTACAGCCGCGCGGTGCCGGTCTCCGCGTCGTACAGCCCGACGACGTGCGCCCACTCGCCGGTCTCGGGAGCGCCGCCGCTGATCTTTGCGCCGCCGACCTCGAACGACCAGACGGGCGCTGCTCCCGCTGTGCGCAGCCCCAGGGTGAAGCCCGGAGCCGTCGTCCCGGCGTCCTGGCTGACGGCGGTCATGTCCCGGTCGGTCCGCTCCGGGCGCACCCAGCCGGCGACCGCGAAGGTCTTGCCGGGCGTGACGGCGGGGGCGTCCGGGGTGAGGAAACCGTGCCCGGAGCCGTCGAGACGGGCGGTGCTCGTCAGCCCGGTCCCACTGGGCGCGTCGGCACCGAAGGTGACCCCGGCACCGGCCCGCGCGGCGGGACCGCTCTCGGCGGCGGCGGTCCGGGAGCCGGCGGGGTCGGCGTGCTTCCAGTGGGCTGTCACGCCCGCCCGGGCGGCGGGCCGCTGGAGCGTAGCAACGACCTCCGACACTGTGAGCGATTTCTGGGTGCCGGCCCTGGACCGGGCAGGCATCCGGAACGGGATACGACGAAGGCCCCGATCCAGAGGATCGGGGCCTTCGGGGTGGTGGCTGGGGCCGGGGTCGAACCGGCGACCTTCCGCTTTTCAGGCGGACGCTCGTACCAACTGAGCTACCCAGCCACGCGATCCGCGAGAGATCGCAGCGGTCCTGACGGGATTTGAACCCGCGGCCTCCACCTTGACAGGGTGGCGAGCACTCCAAACTGCTCCACAGGACCAAGCTTTGTGCGAGCACCAGTCTCGCACAGGGTGATGCGTGCCCCCAACGGGATTCGAACCCGTGCTACCGCCTTGAAAGGGCGGCGTCCTGGGCCACTAGACGATGAGGGCTAAGGGCCCACCTGGGCGCTTCGCAGCGCGTCGGGGACGTGAGAAGCATATGGGATGCAGGGAGCTATCGCCAAAACGGTTTCTACGAGCCTTGTGGAGACGCGGTCGAAGGGGGTGGGGACGGCGGGGCCCCGGGGGCCGGTTCCGTGGCCAGATGGCGGCTGACCTCGGCCGTCGTGAGGCCCAGGCCGCCCAGGGTGATCTCGTCCCAGGCCTGCAGGGTGCGGGAGGTCCGGTCGAGGTAGAGGACGGAGGCGCGGACCTTCTCCGGCTCCTCGTTCTGGACCGCGCGCAGGCCGCCGCCGCCCGTGGAGCCCTCGATCTTGAGGCGGGTGCCGAGCGGGAGGAGTTCGGTCTCGCGGTGGTGGACGTGGCCCGCGAGGGCGAGCGGGACCTCGCCGTCGGTCTCGCGGGCGGCGACGGGGTTGTGGGCGACCGCGATGTCGACGGGCGTGCCGGCGCGGCGCTGGTCGCGGAGGGCCGAGGCGAGGCGGATGCCGGCCATGCGTTCGGCGGGGTCGCCCTCGGCCACCGTGGAGCGGTCCGGGGTGAACTGGGGGTCACCGGTCCCGGCCACGCGCAGGCCCGCGACCGTGACCGCCCGGCCCTCGTCGAGGACGTGGACGTGCTTGAGGCGCTGGAGATAGCGCTGGGTGACGATCGAGTCGTGGTTGCCGCGGACCCAGATGTAGGGCGCGCCGAGGTCCGGGATCGGGTCGAGGAAGGCGTTCTCGGCGGCGGTGCCGTGGTCCATCGTGTCGCCCGAGTCGATGATGAGGTCGATCTCGTACTGCTCCACCAGCGAGCCGATGATGTGCCACGCGGCCGGGTTGAGATGGATGTCGGAGACGTGCAGGACGCGCATGGTGCCGGGGTCCGGCTGGTAGACGGGGAGCGTGGAGGTCGCCTCGTACAGCTTGGTGACGTTGGTGACCAGGCGCGCCAATTCCTTCTGGTAGACGTCGAATTCGGTGACGATCGAGCGGGCGTTGCCGACGACCGAGGGGGCGCTGCTGAGGAGGCCGGAGAACTTCGGTTCGAGGACGGACTTCGGATTCCAGGTGGCGTACGCACTGATGCCGGAGGCCGCCAGGAGCGCGAGCGCGAGGCCGCCGGCGGCGAGGGCGCGGCGCGGGCGGCGGTAGACCGCGAGGCCGAGGGCGGTGGCCCCGGAGACGACGGCGACACAGGAGCGAACGGCCAGGTCGCGGGTGCCGTCCCTGACGTCCTGGGCGACCTCCTCCTGCAGGCCGGCGAGGCGCTCGGGGTGCTCGACGAGGGCCTGCGAGCGGACCGGGTCGAGCCGGTCGACGTCGACGTCGAGCCGGATGGGGGCGACGTGGGAGTCCAGCTCGAGGGCGCCGAGCGGGGAGACATTGATCTTCGTGCCGCCGGACAGCGACGGGCGCAGCGTCATGCTCGTGTCCATCGGCCCCACCGGCGTACGGACACTGCCGACGATCAGCAGACCCAGCCAGGCCCCCAGCAGCACGACGGCGACCAGCCCGAGCGCACGGGTGAAGGGGTGCGGCGTGTGGACGAGGGTGCTGGTGGGGCTTGTGCGGTGCGAGTGGTAGCGGCGCGGGAGACCGGTCAGGGTGGCACGGAGCCGTTCACGAGCGCGGACCATTGGTCCCGTATGCCCATGTGCGGGCTCGGCCATGCCCGCGCCCGGGGGCGCGTGTGCGTGACAATGGCCAGGTGCTGGAGATGACGCGCGAGGAGTTCGAGGAACTGGTCGCCGAGGCGCTGGACAGGATCCCGCCGGAGCTGACGCGGCTGATGGACAACGTCGCGGTGTTCGTCGAGGACGAACCGCCCGCCGACGATCCCGAGCTGCTCGGGCTCTACGAGGGGACTCCGCTGACCGACCGCGGTGAGTGGTACGCGGGCGTGCTGCCGGACCGGATCACGATCTACCGGGGTCCGACCCTCCGGATCTGCGAGACCCGCGAGGACGTGGTCGAGGAGACCGAGATCACCGTGGTGCACGAGATCGCCCATCACTTCGGGATCGACGACGAGCGGCTGCACGCGCTGGGTTACGGATGAGCCGGCACCCCCGTCCCCCCTCCTCTCGCGGTCCGCGTCCGGAGGCGATCGATCCGGATGTCGACCTTCATGTGCCCGCCCAGCGCGCGGAGACCGCGGGGGCCGGGAAGTGGAAGGTTCTCGCCGCGATTTCGGCGGGCGGGGCGATCGGGGCGTCCGCGCGGTACGGGGTGTCGCCGGCCTGGCCGTCGCACTGGGCGACGTTCGTCGTCAACGTCGTGGGGTCCGCGCTCATCGGCGTACTGATGGTGCTGGTGAGCGAGCGTGGTGTCGTGACGCGTCCGCTCGTACGGCCGTTCCTCGGGGTCGGCGTGCTGGGCGGCTTCACCACCTTCTCGACCTACGCCCTCGACTTCGCCGAGCTGCTGGAGCGTCAGCAGGCGGGCACCGCCCTGGCGTACGCCGCTGCGACGCTCGTGGGGGCGCTGGGCGCGGTGTGGCTGGGAGCCTCGGTGACGCGCCGCGTGGTGACGCGCCGGACGGTGGGTCCGTGAACTGGGTCCTGGTGATCGCGGGTGCGGCGGTGGGCGCCCCGCTGCGCTATCTGATGGACCGTGAGGTCCAGACGCGGCACGACTCGGTGTTCCCGTGGGGCACGCTCGTCGTGAACGCGTCGGGGAGCCTGGCGCTGGGGGTGCTGGCCGGCGCTTCGGTCGCGTCGGGAACGTACGCACTGCTCGGCACCGGTCTGTGCGGGGCCCTGACCACGTACTCGACCTTCTCGTACGAGACGCTCCGGCTGGCCGAGGGCGGCCGGATGTTCCTGGCGGCGGCGAATGTGGCCGCTTCGCTGCTGGTGGGACTGGGCGCGGTGGTGCTGGGGGCGGATCTGGCGGGAGGTCTGGGGCGGTAGCGGCCCTGTGGTGGGCGTGTCCTGTGGCGGGCGTGTCCCTCGTGGGGCTAAGGGAGTTGGGCAGGGAAACCCGTGTCCCGTGCCCCGGAGGTCCCACCCGTGCGCCAGTTGACCGCCCCCGGCCGTTGTGCCGTATGGATCGCCACCGCCCTGGTGGCCGCGGCCTCCGCAGGCTGTATGAGCGTGAGCGACGACGGCGGCAGGCCGGCGCCCTCGAAGTCCCCGCACCCCCGGGGCGCCGCGGCCGAGCCGGACGGCGGGGGCGCGGCACCCGGCGGTGCCGGTGGGCACGGCCGTGCGGGCATGGGTGGGGCCTCGCCCTCCGGCTCGGCCGGGGCCGAGGGCGAGATCAAGGGCGCGGAGGTGAGCCCGGGCACGTCCAAGGCGCCGTCAGGCCGCCCTCCGAAGGGCGGCGCGGGCCGGCCGCCGGCCGAGCCGCAGCAGCCCACCCCGCCTCCGGGCGAGCCGACGCCGCCCGTGGACCCCGCGCCGCCGGGCGAGTCGACGCCTCCCGTGGAGCCGACGCCACCGAGTCCCGACCCGGACCCTTCCGAGGAGCCGACCGACCCGCCGTCCGCGTCGCCGGCGGCCGACACGCAGATGGGCGCGATGCGGGCGGCCGAGGACGACGGGGGGGAGATGTGGGCGGAGCCGGAGGCGTCGCCGCAGATGAGCCCGGCGTGAGCAGCACGTGATCAGCACGTCATCAGCACGTCGTGATCAGTGGCAGGGGTGCGCACGGGTGAGTGTCAGGGGTGGGTATCGCGGGTGGGTGTCGCGGGCGAGTGTGACGAGCGCCGCAGTGAGGCGGTTTGCCTTCGATGGGTTGGGGTGCGTATGGTGGTAGATCGTTTGATCCCATTGCCCGGCGCCGACACAGAAGCGCGCCGCGTGGCGCGTACTCTCCCTAGCCGTGGCTGACCGCATTGAGGCGGTCGAATTGCGAATTCACGGAGTTTGGGCGCGTGCCGAGACTCCGGAAGGTTTCGCATTTCGCATGTCCATTTCCAGTTCTGATCGTGCCGTCCTGCCCGAGAACGACGAGATCGTCGAGATCGTCGAGATCGTCGAGAACGCAGAGCTCGTCGAGGCCGTCCTCGAGTCGGTCGAGACCGACGCCATCGACGACACGACCGCCGGGGCCGAGGCCTCCGCGGCTCCCGTCGCCCCCGAGGTGACCTTCGCCGACCTCGGCCTCCCCGAGGGCGTCGTCCGCAAGCTCGCCCAGAACGGTGTCACCATCCCGTTCCCGATCCAGGCCGCGACCATCCCGGACGCCCTGGCCGGCAAGGACATCCTCGGCCGTGGCCGTACCGGCTCCGGCAAGACCCTCTCCTTCGGTCTGCCGACCCTGGCCACGCTGGCCGGCGGCCACACCGAGAAGAAGAAGCCCCGCGCCGTCATCCTCACCCCGACCCGTGAGCTCGCGATGCAGGTCGCGGACGCGCTCCAGCCGTACGGCGACGTCCTCGGTCTGAAGATCAAGGTCGTCTGCGGCGGTACGTCCATGGGCAACCAGATCTACGCGCTCGAGCGCGGCGTCGACATCCTCGTCGCCACCCCGGGCCGACTGCGCGACATCATCAACCGTGGCGCCTGCTCCCTCGAGAACGTCCAGGTCGCGGTCCTCGACGAGGCCGACCAGATGTCGGACCTGGGCTTCCTGCCCGAGGTCACGGAGCTGCTCGACCAGGTGCCCGAGGGCGGCCAGCGCATGCTCTTCTCCGCCACCATGGAGAACGAGATCGGCACGCTGGTCAAGCGCTACCTGAACAACCCGGTCAGCCACGAGGTCGACAGCGCCCAGGGCAACGTCACGACCATGACGCACCATGTCCTCGTCGTGAAGCCGAAGGACAAGGCGCCGGTCACGGCCGCGATCGCCGCGCGCAAGGGCCGCACGATCATCTTCGTTCGTACGCAGCTGGGCGCCGACCGTATCGCCGAGCAGCTCGTCGAGGCGGGCGTGAAGGCCGACGCGCTGCACGGCGGCATGACGCAGGGTGCCCGTACCCGCGTCCTCGCCGACTTCAAGGACGGCTATGTCAACGCGCTCGTCGCGACCGACGTCGCCGCCCGCGGTATCCACGTCGACGGCATCGACCTGGTCCTGAACGTGGACCCGGCCGGTGACCACAAGGACTACCTGCACCGTTCCGGCCGTACCGCCCGCGCGGGCCAGTCCGGCACGGTCGTCTCGCTGGCGCTTCCGCACCAGCGCCGCCAGATCTTCCGTCTGATGGAGGACGCGGGCGTCGACGCCTCGCGCCACATCGTCGGTGGTGCCGGCGCGTTCGACCCGGAGGTCGCCGAGATCACCGGCGCCCGTTCGCTGACCGAGGTCCAGGCCGACTCCGCGAACAACGCCGCCAAGCAGGCCGAGCGTGAGGTCGCCCAGCTCACCAAGGAACTGGAGCGCGTCCAGCGCCGCGCCGCCGAGCTCCGCGAGGAGGCCGACCGCCTGGTCGCCCGCGCGGCGCGCGAGCGGGGCGAGGACCCGGAGGCCGCGGTCGCCGAGGTGACGGAGGCGGCCGAGGCCGAGGTCGTGGCTGCGGCTGCCGCCGAGGCGGAGCCGGTACGCGAGACCCGCGAGGAGCGCCCGGCGTACCGCGACGAGCGGGGCAACTACGAGCGTCGCGACCGCGGTGGCGACCGCGGCGGTGACCGTGGCGGCTTCCAGCGTCGTGACGACCGTCGTGACAACGACCGTGGCGGCTTCCGCCGCGACGACCGTCCGTCCGGTGGCTTCCGTCGGGACAACGACCGTCGTGACGACCGCGGCGGTGACCGTGGCGGCTTCCAGCGTCGTGACGACCGTCGTGACAACGACCGTGGCGGCTTCCGCCGCGACGACCGTCCGTCGGGCGGCTTCCGTCGGGACAACGACCGTCGTGACGACCGTCGTGACGACCGCCGGGACGGTGACCGTGGCGGCTTCCAGCGCCGTGACGACCGCCGCGACGACCGCGGTGGCCGCTCCTTCGAGCGCCGTGACAACGACCGCCCGTTCAACCGCGACCGCCGCGACGACCGTCCCTCGGGCGGCTTCCGTCGGGACAACGACCGTGGCTTCGACCGTCGCGACCACCGCGGTGGCAGCGACCGTCCGTTCAACCGCGACCGTCGTGACGACCGTCCCTCGGGCGGCGGCTTCCGCTCCGGCGGCCACGACCGCCCGTTCGGCCGCCGTGACGACCACCGCGACCACCGTGGCGGTTCGAGCTCCGGCTCCTTCGGCGGCGGACGCCGTGACGACAAGCCGCGCTGGAAGCGCAACGGCTGAAGCTGAGTCAAAGCCCTGACGAACGGGCCCGTACCGCACTTCGGTGCCGTACGGGCCCGTTCGCTTTGAACAGGTTCGAAACCCCTTTCGTGGCTTGTGAGGCTGGTGTTAAGGTCGGCGCACTCGCACGGGGGTTGGCTGGGGGTCTCTCTCGCTCGTACGCGCGTCGCCGCGCAGGCCGACGCCGTTCGCCCCGTGCCTTCATGTCCTGGGGAGGGACCTCACTTTGGCTCGTACGAGCAATGCCCGGGTGCGTGGAAACGGCCGTACCCGAGCGGCTCTCGTCCTGGCGCTGGCGACAGTGACGGCGGCGGGATCCGGAATCACGGCACCGCAGGCGACGGCCGTACCGTCCTCGGCCGCGGCGGCCGAGGACGTGACCGTCCTGCCGCCGGGCAAGCGCTTCGCCCCGCGCGCCACCTCGATCCTCAACGCCGGTGCGACCGGCTACCTGCTGGCGCAGGAGAACGACGACCGGCTGCTCTGGATCGACTACGCGACCGGCTCGGCGACCCCGCTCGCCACCCGGCTGCCCGAGAAGCCGCGTTACGACCCCGAGACGGGATACTGGGACCACTTTCAGCGCCTCCCGATCGCGGAGGGCGGCTACTACGGCACCGGCTCCGACACGGTCGCGCTCTACTCCGCCTCGCCCGCACCGCACGTGACGCTCCAGAAGGGCGCGGGCGCCGTCTTCGCCGACATCGTGCTGCCCGAGGGGCAGACGTACGTGAGCACCTTCGGCGACACCGTCCTCACCCGCACCGGTGAGGAGGGCGGCGCGCCGACCGGCTACCACCTGCTGCGGTACGAGGGCGGCCAGGTCACGGACACGCCCGTCACCGGATTCCCCGAGGGCGCGGTCCTCGAAGGGCTCGAGGACGGTGACGCCGAGTCGCTGATCATCCGGTACCGGGAGCCCGAGGTGCCGAACCAGCGGTGGCGGATCGTGGACCTGGCGGATGCGGTGGCGAAGCCGCTGCCGGACCGCCCGAGCCCCGACGAGCCGTGGGGGGTGGACGGCTTCCGGCTCAGTGACGAATCGATCCTGCGGCTGCGCACCGGGCGCGGCATGGCCGATGTCCTCGACCGCGCCGCACCGGACACGGTGATCCGCAGTGTCGGCACCGGTCCGGTGTCGTACGGCGCGACCTTCGCCATGGTCGGCAGCTCCGTACTCGCGGTCGACCGGCAGAATCCCGGCGACAACGAGTACCGGGGGACGCCCCTGTGGCGCGTCCTGGACGAGGACGGCGACCTCGATCAGGTACTGGAGCTGGCGGACGACCAGATCGCCACCGCTCCCGACGGCTCCGTCCTGATCGCCGGAGCGACCACCGCCGCCCCGCAGGGCGACGTCGACTGGGCCGTGCACCGCATCCTGCCCAAGGCGGACGGGGGCCTGGAGACGCGCCGCCTCGCGAAGGTCGAGCCCATGCCCGCGCACATCTACGGCCTCTCCCTCGGCAGCGGCATCCTCACCACGGGCGACGACAGCACGCTGTTCCAGCCGTTCACCTACCTCGGCGCGTACCGCAGCACCTGGCTGAGCACCACAGGCGAGCCGCAGGCCGTCCGGACCTCGGTGGACGGCCTGCTGAGCGGGCGCGACAGCAACTGCTCCGGCGGAGCGCTGGCCGAGCGCTGCGTCACGATGTGGGCGAGCGGTGACGGTTTCCACGGCCGTGAGAACGGCACCGAGTCCGACCTCACCATGCTGTTCGAGAACGGCGCGGCGAACTGGGGCCCACGCGTCACCACCGGTTTCCAGAGCCCCGAACTGACCGACCTGTCGGGCCGGTTCGGCGTGGTCCACCCGGCCTCCCTCGGCTCCCAGGCCGTCGTCGAGTTCAGGAAGCCGGACTCCGGGACCGTGCTGGAGAAGCGGACCGAGGTCGCGGCCGCCGTGTGGGGGTCCACTCTCTGGAGCGGCACCAAGAACTCGGGCGTGGTCACCTCGAAGACCCTCCCGTCGGGCACCGCCGGTGAGTCCTTCACCACGCTCAACAAGTGCGTCCCGCAAGAGCTCCAGGCTGTGGGCCGCTGGGTGTACTGGAAGTGCGACAACGCGTCGGGCGTGTACGACCGGCAGGCCAAGCGGGCCGTCGCCGCGCCGCTCGGGAGCGTCCTGCTGGGCGACGGCTACTTCGTCCACCGGGGCGACGGCACCGGGCTCACGCTCTACGACCTGCACGCCGGGCTCCCCGCCTCCGGCGCGGCGGCCGACGTGCCGCACCGCACCCTGGTGAGCGCCGCGGACCTCGGAGAGTCCGTCGTGCGGCGCGCCGGCTGGACCGTCGACCGCTTCGGCGGACACGTCGCGTACGCGGGCGCCGACGAGCGGGTGCGCATCGTGCGCACCGGCGTCCCCGCCTCCGCGATCACGGCGATCGACTCCGTGGTGACCACCGGGACGTTCGCCCCGGCCGCGGCCGGCGCGCGCTGGACCGGCACGTGGTGGCTCTCCAAGCCGGCCGCCGGCTGGCAGCTCACCGTGAAGCGGGCGGACACGGGCGCGGTCGTCCGCACCGTGTCCGGCAGCGAGGGCCGCGGCCGGATCGACGCGGCCTGGGACGGCAAGGACGGTGCCGGAAAGGCAGTGCCGGGCGGTACTTACCGATGGACGCTTACCGCGCAGCCCGCCGACGGCGTCGGGGCCGCCCTGGTCACGTCGGGCGACATGAACGTGGTGGGCGAGCTGCCGCCGCCGGCGTTCCGCGATCTGGCGGGCGCGGACGGTGTGGGCGACCTGGTCTCGCTGAGCTCCACGGGCGCGCTCGCGTACCGGCACGGGAACGGGACGGGCGGCTTCTCGGGGGCCACGACGGGTTCTGGCTGGGCGACGTCGGCCGTGGCCGTGCCGTTCGGGGACATGAACGGTGACCGGTGCAACGACGTGCTGGTGCGGTTGGCGAGCGGTGAGCTGCGGGCGTACAAGCCGGGTTGCGGGAAGGCGCTGACGCCGACGACCGCGTACACGTCCCTGGGCACGGTGTGGGGTCAGTTCAATGTGCTGACGTCGCCGGGTGATCTGACGGGTGACGGTCGTGCGGATCTGGTGGCGCGGCAGGCGTCGACTGGTGACGTGTATCTGTACGCGGACGACGGTGCGGGCAAGCTGAAGGCGCGCGGCCGGATCGGCACCAACTGGAAGGCGTACCGGGCGGTGTTCGGTGCTGGTGATCTGAACGGTGACGGTATCGGTGAGCTGTTGGCGGTGGACGGTGCGAACTCGCTGTGGCGGTACGACGGTACGGCGGCGGGGACGGTGAAGTCGCGGGCCTTGGTGTTCGGGAACAACTGGGGCACGGGCCGCAATGTGTTCGTGGGTGTCGGTGATCTGAACAGGGACGGCAAGGCGGATCTGGTGTCGCGGAACGCGGCGGGTGATCTGCTGCGCAACAGCGGGAACGGGGCCGGGTCCTTCGGCTCGACCGTGAAGATCGGGACGGGCTGGCAGGGGTACAAGGGTCTGTTCTGACCCGCCCGGCGTAGATGCAGATCTGGCCCGCGCCTCCTGGTGAGACGCGGGCCAGAACCCATCTTGAACGGGTTCGGAAGCGCTTCCATTGAAGGTGAAACCACTGTTACGATCCACGCACTTGTGCTGGGGGCACGGCAGGGGATCAGGGGGCCGCGTCTCTCCGCGGCTATGAGCCGCCGTGTCTCTCCTTGCCTTTTCAGGCTCCTGGGGAGGGACCTTCTTGAACCGTCATGCCTTCATGTCCGCTCGTGCGCTGAGACGCGCAGTGCTGGCAATCACCGTCTCGGCGACGTTCGTCGCAGGAGTCGGACCGTCGGCAGTGGCTGCCGAGCCGGTGCCGGGGAGCCTGGTGATTCCGGCTGTGCAGCAACTGGACACTCAGGCGTCCGCGCTGGTCGGCGCGGGCTCGGACGGGTTCCTCCGCGGCGCGTCCGGCAGCGGCTACTACTGGGTCTCCTACTCCGACGGCTCCGCCACGAAGGTTCCGCAAGAGGGCCTTGAGTCCGTGTACGGCACGGGTACGAACGCTGTGGCCTTCGTGCACACGCCGGCACAGGGGGCCGCGACAGTACGGCTGCGTGACATGGTCACCGGCGACGAGCAGACCGTAGCGCTCCCCACCGGCCACACATTCGCGGCGGCGATGGGAACCACGGTCGTGACCAAGGAGCTGAGCGGCTCCAACGTGGTCGCCTGGCATTTGCTGACGTCTGAGCACGGGCAGACCGTGGACCGGGTGGTCACCGGTTTCCCGGCGGGCGCGACGCTGCCGACCTTCGCCTTCGCCTCCAACGGGCTCGGCGTGGTGGCCACGTACCGACTCGACGGTCGGCCCTACGTGGTGTGGATCGACCACTCGGGCGAAGCCCGGCCGACGCATCTGGAGAACTACGCAAGTGGCACGGGCCGTGCCGTGCTCAGTGACGACAAGTTCGCCTACTGGACCTCCGCCGGCAAGGTCGTGGTGTGGAACGTCTCGGACTTCACCAAGCCCGAGAAGGAGTTCGACCTGGCCTACGGCACGGCCGTCCGGCCGCTGGGCGTGGTCGGTGACAGCTTCCTGATCGCGCCGGGCGCGACCGGCAACAACAGCGACAAGCCCATTCACGGCATCTGGGCGGTGCCGATGGGGGGCGGCTCGCAGCACCTCGTGCTCGACAACACCACTGCGGCTCCGCTGGTGGGCCCGGACGGACGGATGCTCCTCGTACGGGCGGGGGAGGGCCTGGAACGCAGCGTGCAGGCGATCCGTCAGGGCGAAGGCGGCGCTCTTGAGCTGAGCAGGATGACGGACATTCCCACGGTGTCCGAGCGTCCAGTGAAGGTTTCTGCAGCACAGGGCCAACTGTCCACGTTCGAGGCCGCACCGCGCGTTACTGGCCAGTTGCGCAGTATCGACCTGACGGCGACCCTTCCGCCGGTCGCTGGTCCGCGCACTGACCGAGGTTACGATTTCACCTTCAGTGGCTGCACCAACGGCTGTTCGGAGCTGCTGCCGACCGGCGACGGGCGCCTCGTGTACCGACGGGTCTCCAGCATCCGCAGCGCCATCCATGTAGTCGGCAGCGGGGAGAGCCTGCCCGGCAAAGAGATCTCCCTGGCCCGGCACATGTGGCTGAACGGGGAGCCCATGGAGGTTTCGGGGCGCTACGCCGTCTACTACACCACTGCACGCAGTGACGACTACGCGGACCTGCGGCTCCAGGTGCTGAACCTCGACACCGGCAAGCTGGTTCTCGACCGGGGCGGGGACTGGGGCGAGAACGTCGCGTTGTGGGGCAGCACGCTCTGGGTCGAAAGAGGGACGTACGGTGCTCTGGAAGCCTTGGATGTCCGTACCGGCAAGGTGATCGGGAGCGTGGACATCGGCGACTGCGACCTGACCGATCTGCAGGCCGTAGGCACCCGGCTGTACTGGGAGTGCCACGTGGCGCGGACCGCCGGGGTCTACGACACAGCCGCCAAGCGGAACATCAGGGTGCCGTTCACTGGGGGCGAGAGCCTGCGCAACCGGCTTGCCGACGGATATCTCGGGATGGCCGAGAGCTCAACGGTCAGCATCGTCGACGTGCGCGGTACGTCGGCAGTCGGTCGTGCGATCGGTGAAGTCACCGGGTCTCCCCATGCAGGAGACAGCTGGGCTGTCGACCGCTTCGGCGGGCATCTGACACGAGTGGACGAGGACAGCAGCCTCCACGTCGTACCGAGCGGTGTCCCTGCCTCGGCTCTGTCCACCATCGACACCGACGCACCGGCCACCGGCAACGTCAGCGGAGGAGCACAGAACTGGACCGCCCGCTGGTGGCTGTCGAAGCCCTCCGCATCGTCGCAGATCACCCTCAAGAACCAGGCCACCGGAAAGACGGTCCGGACACTCACCGGTGGTCAGGAGCGGGGCATCATCACGGCAGCCTGGGACGGCAAGGACGAGGCGGGGGGTCTGATGCCCAATGGTGCGTACACCTGGACGGTCACGGCGAAGCCCGCGGACGGCCAGGGTACGAGCCTGGTGCGCTCCGGAACGATGACGCTGACCGGGGCCGCCGCGGTCAGGCGGGATCACGCGGCCACTGCCGGGATGCCCGACGGCGTGGGTGATCTGTTGTCGCTGAGTTCCTCGGGCGCGCTGGCCTTCCGGCATGGGAGCGGGGCAGGTGGCTTCTCGGGGGCGACGACGGGCTCCGGCTGGTCGACCTCGGCCGTCGCGGTGCCGTTCGGGGACATGAACGGCGATCGGTGCAACGACGTGTTGGTGCGGTTGGCGAGTGGTGAGTTGCGGGCGTACAAGCCGGGTTGCGGGAAGGCGCTGACGCCGACGACCGCGTACACGTCCCTGGGCACGGTGTGGGGTCAGTTCAATGTGCTGACGTCGCCGGGTGATCTGACGGGTGATGGTCGTGCGGACCTGGTGGCGCGGCAGGCGTCGACCGGTGACATGTATCTGTACGCGGACAACGGCACCGGTGGTCTGAAGGCCCGCGGGAAGATCGGTACGAACTGGAAGCTGTACCGGGCGGTCTTCGGAGCCGGGGACCTCAACGGCGACGGTATCGGCGAGCTGCTCGCGGTGGACGGGGCCAACTCGCTGTGGCGGTACGACGGTACGGCGGCGGGGACGGTGAAGTCGCGGGCCTTGGTGTTCGGGAACAACTGGGGCACGGGCCGCAATGTGTTCGTGGGTGTCGGTGATCTGAACAGGGACGGCAAGGCGGATCTGGTGTCGCGGAACGCGGCGGGTGATCTGCTGCGCAACAGCGGGAATGGGGCCGGGTCCTTCGGCTCGACGGTGAAGATCGGGACGGGCTGGCAGGGCTACAAGGGTCTGTTCTGACCCTGCTCGATGCTTCGCGGGGTCCGGCCCGTGTCTCCTTGTGGGGCAGGGGCCGCACCTATCTTTGAACGGGTTCGAAAAACACTTCCGTTGATCGTGAAACTACTGTTACGATCCGCGCACTTGTGGTGGGGGGCACGGCAAGGGGATCAGGGGGCCGCGTCTCTTCCGCGGCAGTGAGCCGCCGTGTCTTTCTCCGATTTTCAGGCTCCTGGGGAGGGACCTTCTTGAACCGTCATGGGCTGTTGCGTCCAGGCAGACCGGCCACCGCGGCCGGCCTCATCGCAGGTGTACTGACTGCAGCGCTTCTGGCGGGATCGGTGGGCGCCGCCCAGCCCGCGGCGGCCCAGCCCGCCGCGGTGGACCTGGCGCCGGCCGTGCCGTCGTGGCTCGCACCGCTGAACTTCCAGGACGGCGAGTCGACCGCCCGGTACTCCTGCACCGGCATCTACCTCTCCCCGACCCGCACCCTCGCGGCACCCGACTGCTTCACCGGGATGTCGGTGAACGACACGGAGTGGACGTACAACGCCGCCGGACATATGACCGGCGGCAGCGCGGGCAGCACCCGTCACCGCATCCACCCCCAGTTCAACGCCGCCACCCGGCAGTCCGGGGTGGCGGTCTTCTACGACCAGAACCCGGCATCCGCCGGTACGGCCGTCCTCGCCGGCCCTTCCGACACGCACCTCTACACCGCCGGTTCCCAGGCCACCTTCTACTCCTGGCCCGGCGCCGACGCGCAGGAGTCCGACCGCAAGCGTCACAGCGAGCAGGTCGTAGTGCGCCGCGGAACCGACTGTGCCGCGCTGCTCGGCCGCAGCCTGCCGCAGGGCACCATCTGCACCTCCCCGGCCCCGGGGGCCGTGCCCGTCGTGGAAGCGGACCAGTGCTTCGGCGATGCCGGCGGTGCGCTCGTCGCGGCCGGCAAGCTCATCGCCGTTTCCGCGACCAGCACCAGCGGCTGCGTCAAGAACGGCGTACGGCTGTACACGGCGATCCCCACGTACCGGGCGGTCATCGAGAGCTGGACGAGGGACGTCGACATCGAGTACCGCGAGAGCGGATCTCTCCTAGGCCGGGAGCCGGAGGACATGATCGACCTCCTCAGCCCCGAATACGCCTGGGCCAACAACGTGAACAACAGCGGCATCATGTACCTGCCGTTCGAGAACTTCGTGACGCAGGCCGGTGACCTCAATCGCAACGGGTACGCCGACCTCGTCGTTCGCCACAACAACGGGACGCTGTACCGGATCCCGTACGGCGTCTCGCACAACCCGGGCGCCCGCGTGAGCCTCGGCACCGGCTGGAACCGGTACAACCGGCTGCTCGCCGTCCGTGATCTGTCCGGTGACGGCCAGCCCGACCTCGTCGGCCGGGACGGCTACGGGTACCTGTGGATGCACCCGGGAACGGGATCCGGCGGCTTCGGTGCCCGGAAGAAGATCGGGGTCGGCTTCCAGCAGTTCACCGCTGTCGCGGGCCGGGGCGACCTGTCCGGCGACGGCCGTGCCGATCTGCTCGTCCGTGATGCCAGGGGCGACCTGTGGCTCTACCCGGGCAACGGGGCAGGCGGCTTCCTGCCCCGGATCAAGGCGGGAGCCGGCTGGACGTCCTTCAGCGCCATCGTCGCCTCGGGCGACTCCGACCACGACGGCCGCCAGGACATCATCGGCCGGACGTCGGCGGGTGCGGCGTACCTCTACAACGCGAACAACAAGGGCGGCTTCCTCGCCCCCAGGCTCCTCACCGCCTCGAACTGGAAGAAGTACAAGGCGCTCACCTGACGCGCCCGTGCGGCCGGGCAACTCCGGTCTCCGCATGCCACTTCTCACCCATGAACCCAGAAGGAACCGCATTGAGCACTCGCTCCACGCGCCGGCCCATTGCCCTCGCACGCGCGGCCGCCATCGGCGTGGTCGTCTCGCTGGGCGCCGGCTTCGGCCCGCTGGCCGCTCCCACCGCCGCTGCGGCGGATGGTCCAGCGGCCGCCCAGGAGGTCGTCGTGCCCGCCGGAGCACGGTTCGTCCCCCGCGACGAAACGGTGCTGGAAGCCGGGGCCACGGGATTCCTGCACCAGCAGGAGGGCACCCAGGGCACGCTGTGGACGGACTACGCCACGGGTGCGACCCGCCCCCCAGGAGGCCTCGAAGGAGAGGCCCACTCCGGACTGCGGGCGGCCGAAGGCGACGAGGAGGCAGCCGACGGGACGCTGCCCGTCCACATCACCGACGTGGGGATGGGCACGGTCACCTCGGTCCCGCTGCCGCAGGACTTCGTGTGGTCGTCGTCGTACAACTCCGACTCCGTACTCGGCTTCCGCCGGGGCACCGGCGATCAGGCCAGTGCGCTCAGCGTCTTCCGGGCCGTGGCCGGCGAGGTCGTGGAGATCCCGGTCAGCGGCCTGCCCGACGGTGCCCTGTCCCGTGTCGATACCTGGCATCAGGATTCCAGGGGCGGGATCCTGAACATCCGGCTGACCGACGGAAGCTCGGCCACCTATCTCTTCGACTATGCCGGTGCGCGGATCACGCCGCTGCGCGTGGCGCCCGGTGACTTCGTCGTCCTGGGCGAGAAGCACATCCTGACCTACCCGTACGAGAACGCGACCGTGACCACGATCGAGCGCGGCAACCCCGACGCGAAGCCGGTCACGGTGCAGATGCCGGCGCCCACCGGCCAGGAGCGCACGTTCGCCCGGTTCGCGGTGGTGGGGGACTGGATCGTCTTCAACCGCCTGCTCACGTTCGGGTCCGACGCGTACAACGCCGGCACCCCGCTCAAGGCCATGCCGGTCGGCGGCGGACCGGTCAGGGAGCTGCTGCCCCACGCGAACGAACACTTCGCGACCGCGCCGGACGGCAGCGTCCTGACCACCGGCGGCGCCGGAAGCAAGGACTGGGCGGTACGCCGCATCACCGCCGGACCGGACGGGGCGCCGCGGCTCGTCGTCGTCAAGGAGGTTCCGCCCGCCACGGCGAAGATCAACGCCCTGGCCCTGGGCGCGGGCACGCTCAGCTACGTCAGCACGACCGACGCCACCCCGTTCCCGGCTGTGTACGCACACGACGTGGCGGTCACGGGCACGCCCGAGGCGGGTGAGCGGACGCTGCAGCGCAAGGTCAGCTACTCCCCGACCACTCTGCGCGCGCTCGGGGACGGCAAGTCCGCCTACCCCGAGGGGTACATGGTCATCGCCACGAACGGGCAGGGCGTGCACCTTCCCGGCCCGGCGAACCTGGGCGATGCCACCGGTCGCTACACACTCTCCGAATACGGGCCGGACCTCTACATCGGCGACCAGCGCATGCATCGCGACGACAATGTCGTCGCGACCCTCCCCAACAGCGGCCGGGAAGCGTCCGTCTGGGGCACCACGCTGTGGCGGGAGAGCCACCCCGACTACCCGAACACCATCGCGTGGTACGACATCAAGACGGGGAAGAGATCCCCGACGTTCTTCATCAACTCCGGCTGCGATCTCACCGATCTTCAGGCCGTGGGCCGTTGGATCTACTGGGCCTGCGACTTCGGCGACAGCCGCTCCAAGGCCGGTGTGTGGGACCAGAAGACCCGGCAGACGACCCGGGTGCCCTTCGGCCCGACCCAGCTCGGCGACGGTTTCCTCGTACGCAAGGACACGGCGAACGGGAAGCTTCTGCTCACCGACTTCCGCGACCCGGCCGCGCTGAGGACCACGGAGTTCGCCGACGTACCCAAGGACGGGCTCTGGACGGTCGACAAGTTCGGCGGCCCTGTGGCCTACACGGACGCCGAGCAGCGCATCCACATCAAGCCCGTGGACGTGCCCCGTTCCCCGATCGGCTTCGTCGAGGGCGAGGCGGAGGAGGTGGCCACCGTCAACTGGGCAGCCGACCAGGACCGCACCTGGGACGGCACCTGGCAGCTGACGCGACCGCCCGCCCGGTGGAGCGTCGTCTTCAAGGACCGGGCGGGCAGGACCGTGCGGTCCGTGGACTCCACGGAGCGGGTGGGCGCCCGGATCACGGCGAGCTGGGACGGCAAGGGCGACGACGGAAAGGTCGTTTTCGGCGGCCAGTACAGCTGGACCCTGAACGCCGACGCAGGAGACGGAACCGGCATGCGCGCGGTGCAGTCCGGGAAGGTCACGATCCTCGGAGGCGCCACGCCCTTCCGGGACTACAACGGTGACGGCACGGCGGAGGTGATCAGCAAGCGTGCGACCGCGCTCACCCCGCACCAGTACTTCGACAGGTACAGCAACGGTGGGGGCGGCGGGCCGGCCGGCTGGGCGGAGACCAACCACGTCCTGCCCTTCGGCGACATGGACGGCGACCGCTGCAACGATCTCGTCGTCCGTACGACCGCCGGCGACCTCAACCGCTACAGCGTCCGGTGCAACGGCATCCCGGCCGGCACCGCACCGAAGACGAAGATCGGCTCCGACTTCAACGCCTTCGACGCCCTCCTCACGCCCGGCGACCTCACCGGTGACGGCCGCTCGGACCTGCTGGCCCGTCAGCGGACGACCGGTGCGCTCTACCTGTACGCCGACAACGGCTCGGGCGGCCTCAAGGCGGGCGTGAAGCTCGGCACCGCGAGCTGGAAGGGCTTCACGCTCATCGGCGCAGGGGACCTGAACGGCGACGGTCATGGAGATCTGCTGGCGCGGGACGCGGGCGGGGAGCTGTGGCGGTACGAGGGCACGGGGGCCGCGACCTTGAAGCCCCGTGTGCTGGTCTTCAAGGACTGGGGCGCCGGGCGCAACGCGTTCGTCGGCGCCGGCGACATCACCGGGGACGGCAAGAACGACCTCGTCTCCCGCGACACCAACGGCAAGCTGCTCCGCAACAGCGGCGACGGCAAGGGCTCGTTCGGGAGCACGGTCCAGATCGGGACCGGCTGGCAGCGCTACGACGGCGGCATCTTCTGACGTGATGCCGGCGCTCCACCCGCGTGGAGCGCCGGCACCACGTCACACCCCCCCTTGCCTGGCGAACATTCCCCTGGCGAACATCCCATTTCTCGACCTCCATCCAAGGACCTGTTCATGAGAACGACCAGCACCCCGCTGCGGGCCGCTGTCACCTTGCTCACCGCGACCGCGCTCGCGGGCGGGCTGCTGGCCGGGGTGACCGGTACCGCCCAGGCGGCGGCCGTCACGACGCCTCGCGCCGCCGTGCCCGCGACGCCCTCGTGGCTCATCCCGCTGTACTTCGAGGACGAGGCCGACGGCACGAAGCGTGCCTGCACCGGAATCACCCTCTCGCCCACCCGTACGCTCGCGACGCCGGACTGCTTCACGGGCCGGTCCGACAAGGACTTCGCGTACGACTACGACCTGGCCACCGGCCAGATCGAGGGCGGCAGCAACAGGCCCGACTACCGCACCCACCCGCAGTTCAACGCGGCCACCCGCCAGGCCGGTGTCGGTGTCCACATCGACAGCCACCTCGATCCCTCGCGGTACGGCAAGCCCGTCCTCGCCGGCTCGGCGGACACCGTCCTCTATGCGGCGGGGAAGCCCGCGACGTTCTACTCGTGGGCGGCTCCCGACGGCCCGTCCGCGCAGCGCGTCAAGCACACCGAGCAGGTCGTGGTCCGCCGCAGCGCCGACTGCGCCGCCGCGCTCGGCCTGGGCGGCAGCCTGCGGCCGGGGATGATCTGCACCTCCGCCGCGCCCGGTACGCCCGCGCCCGCCGCCGACGAGCAGTGCGCGGGGGACTCCGGCGGTGCTCTCGTGGCCGGCGGCAAGCTGATCGCGGTCTCGGCGACCGGCCCCGCCGCGTGCGTGACCAGCGGCTTCCGGCTCTACACGGCGGTGCCGTCGTACCGCCCGGTGATCGAGGGGTGGACCAGGGACGTCGACCTCGACCACTGGACCACCGGTTCGGTGCTGGGCCGTGAGCCCGGGCCCGGCATCTTCGACCTGCTGCAGTGGGGCGCGTACACGAAGGACCCGGTCGACAGCACCGGCCAGCTCTTCGAGGACGAGTACAACCTGCTGCTCCAGGCCGGCGACCTCAATCGCAACGGCTACGCGGACCTGCTGGGCCGTACGCCCGGCGGCACGCTCTACCGGATCCCGGTCAACGAGAACCTCGAGCCCGGCACCCGGGTCAGCCTCGGTACGGGCTGGGGTCGCTACAACCGTCTCTTCGCCGTCCGTGATCTGTCCGGTGACGGCCAGCCGGACGTCGTCGGCCGGGACGCGTCCGGGTACCTGTGGATGCACCCCGGGACGGGCACCGGCGGTCTCGGTGCCCGGGTGAAGATCGGCGTCGGTTTTCAGCAGTTCACGGCGATCACGGGTCGCGGAGACCTGTCCGGCGACGCACGCCCCGATCTGCTCGCACGCGACGGCAAGGGCGATCTGTGGCTGTACCGGGGCAACGGCCGGGGCGGCTTCCTGCCGCGCACGAAGGCGGGCGCGGGCTGGAACTCCTTCAACGCGATCGTCGCGTCGGGCGACTTCGACCGCGACGGCCGCCAGGACGTCATCGGACGCACGCCGACGGGCGCCGCGTACCTCTACAACGTCAACAACCAGGGCGGCTTCATCGCGTCGAAGCTGATCACGGCGACGTACTGGAAGCGGTACTCCTACCTCGCCTGACGATCATTCAAGTCTGTACAACCACAGGTCGGCCCCGGTGGTCAAAGCTTCCAGGACGACGAGGGATCCACCAGGGGGCTGCGCATGAACACCGGCATGAACACCGGCATGAACACCGGCATGAACACCGGCATGAACACCGGCATGAACACCGGCAGGAACACGGCCAGGTACAGACGTACGTCGCTCGCGGCCGGGGCCGCCGTCGCACTCGTTGCCGGCGGCCTCGGGCTCACTCCACCGGCGGTGGCCGCCACCACGGCGGAGGAGCCGCAGGAGGTCGTCATCGACCTCGGCTCGTACCAGGGCGAGCCTGCCTCTCCCGAGCGGATCGCGCTCGCGGCGGGTCAGCTCGCCGTGGCGGCGCGCGTCGACCCGCAGCGCGAACGCGGGCTGTACCTGTACGACCTCGCCGTCACCGGCACTCCGGAGGCGGGTCCGCGCAAGACGATCGCGTCCGATGTCTGGGACGAGTACCCCTGTCCTCCGTACGACCCCAGAGACGAATGCAGGGATTTCCCGACCGAGTTGCGGGGGACCGGCGACGGCCAGTTCGTGTTCACGAATCCGTTGCGCTACAACCACACCGTCGTCGACGTCGAACAGCCGAACGTGCAGAAGGTCCACTCCGTCGGGATGCTGAACACCCTCCAGGCCGTGAGAGCCGTGGACGGTGCGTACGCCGCCGTGGACGAGCCGAGCACCGGCAAGCAGTACATCGTGAACATCGCCCGTCAGGACGGCCCTCCCGTGGTCCACACCCGGTCGCTCACCGCGGTCGCGATCTGGGGTTCGAAGATCTGGAAGCCGGGAACGAGCGCCGGCACGGTCAGCTCGTACGACGTGGAGACGAAGGTCAACTCGCCCGAGGTGAACCTCGGTTCCGGCTGCCGCCCCGACGAGCTGCAGTCCGTCGGCCGCTGGCTGTACTGGAACTGCAGCGTCGGGCAGAAGGCCGGTGTCCGGGACCACGCGACCGGCAAGAACATCACGGTCCCCTTCAGCCAGGACACACAGCTCGGCGACGGCTTCCTCGTGCGGTTCGAACACGCCCAGGCGGGCGGGTCGCTGCTGCTCACCGACTTCCACAAGGGAGCCGACAGTGCGCCGCTGACCAGCACGTTCGCCAGTGACGCCGTGAATGGCCCGAGTACGTGGAGCGTCGACCGGTACGGCGGCCATGTGGCGTTCGTGGACACCTCGGGCCGTATCCACGTCAAGCCCGTGACCGTGCCGCGCAGCCCGCTCACCGTGGTCCACTCCACCACGCAGCCGTCGGTCAGCGCACTGCGATGGCCGTGGCGGGGCGAGTGGCGGATGAGCCGGCCGACCGCGTCCCGTACCTTCGCGGTCAGGGATGCCTACGGGCGGCTGTTCGACGAGGGCACCAGCACGGAACGCACCGGGGCGCTCGTACGGGCCACCTGGGACGAGTCGGCCATGTACCCGGAGTGGCCGGTCAGCGGGGTGTACGGGTGGACCGTCGCCGCGCGGCCGGCGGACGGCGCGGCCCAGGAGGCGCGGCTGAGCGGGACGCTCCGGCTCGTCGACGGGTGGGCCGCGTACCGCGACTCCAGCAACGACGGCTACGGCGAGTTCTACTCGATGACGACCACGGGCAAGGCCGCCGTCCACCACCTCGCGGGAGGCACCCGCTCCTGGGCGACGACGGGCTGGGACCCGCGGACGCTCATCATTCCGTACGGCTCCAACACCGGGGACGAGCCGCGCAGCGATGTGCTCCTGCGCACCCCCGACGGCAATCTCTACCGGGCACCCGGTACCAACCCGATCGACCCCACCCGGTCGCACCACCTGATGGGCAAGGGCTGGCAGGGCTTCGACGCCATCACCTACTCGCCGGACTTCACCGGCGACGGCCGGCCCGACCTGTTCGCCCGGCAGGCGTCCACCGGCAACCTCTTCCTCTACCGCGGCAACAGCCGCGCGGGCCTCGACCCGGCCGTGAAGGCCGGCTCCGGCTTCAAGGGCTGGACCATCATGGGCGCCGCCGACCTCAACGGCGACGGCCACGGGGACCTGCTGGCCCGGGACGCGGGCGGCGAGGTCTGGCGCTACGACGGCACGGGCACCGGCACGTTCAAGCCGCGCAAGCTCGTCTTCAGCGACTGGGGCGCCGGCCGCAAGGAGATCATCGTCGTCGGCGACATCACCGGCGACGGCTTCCCTGACCTTCTCTCCCGCGACACGAACGGCAAGCTGCTCCGCAACAAGGGCGACGGCAAGGGTTCGTTCGGCGCGACGGTGACGGTGGCGACGGGGTGGCAGAACTACCGTTCGCTGTTCTGACGGTGTGAGGCGGGGCGGCCGCGCAGGTCCGCCCCGCCGACCCGCGCGGGGCTGTGGAACCGGCCCAGCCCGTTCCCCATCCGGCCTGCAAGGACCTCTGACATCGATCGGACGACGCACTGCACCCGATACCCGATCGGATGCCGGGCGTCGTCCGGCTATGCTCAGGGATGACTCGCCGAGGGCCGTTAGCTCAATTGGCAGAGCAGCGGACTTTTAATCCGTTGGTTGTGGGTTCGAGTCCCACACGGCCTACCAGACCCTTCAGGGTCGGAACCCCCGTTGACCTGCGTAAACGGGGGTTCTTCCGTCTCCAGGGGCTGATCGGTGGCGGAATCCGCGGCCGAGGTGGTCACCAAGTGATCACACTCGTCGTCGGCAGGATCGTGTCCGTGCTCGACCCGTGGGGGCGCCGACGCCGTGAGCGCTCGGACGGGGACGGGCGTAGCGACAGCGCCGCCGTCAGGACTGCGCCCACTGCTGGAGAAGCGCCTCGCGTTCGGCCGGCCGCGGGCTCTTCTTCTCGCCGTGCGTCTGTCCCCAGGCGCTGAGGACGTCCAGGGCGAGGGTCCCCGCAACCAGACGGTCCAGTACCCGATGGGACAGCTCCACCTCGCGAGGGGTGTACGCACCCGCTGCGGCCGAGTGGGTGATCAACTCGGTGGCGTCGTCGGTTGTTTCGACCCGTACGGTCATTTCCCCCGGACCCTCGGCCCCGCCGAGCCCGGCGGCCGTGAGCACCGCGTACAGCGTCATCGACAGGTACCGGCCGGCAGCGCCCTTCACCGGCGCATTCACGACGGAGACGGAACTGAGGTCGGACCAGATCCAGTTGCCGGACTGCGGGCCGATCGCTTCGAGGCCCGCTGCGGTCACCCGGACTCCGGGACCCGACTCGGCAGCAGGCGCACCGAGGTAGATCTCACTGTCGGTGACCCAGAAAAGCCCGACCATTGCCACTGTTGACTCCACTGTGCACATATCTCACGGATGCGATCCGGCAGTTGGGCCGCAGAGGCCCGGTCCGCTGATCAGCCAGTATTCTCCACATCCTCCAACAGGCCTGGCTCTACCGTTTTGAGCCGGGGTGTTTCCGGCCTTCGCGGCGGTTGGCGCAGGGACCGTTCGAGCCGGGAGCCGGCGCGGGCGGGTCGCGTGGACCAGTGCCTCGCCGGGCGGCCGGCTCAGGGAAAGGGGCGGGCGGGCCGGGTATCAGCGGGAGCGCGATCCGCTCGGCTGCGACGGCAGGTCGTCGCCGGCGGACGACGGCCAGTTCTCCAGCAGGGAGTGGAGCGCCTCGATGCCCCGCTCCCACGACGCCTGTACGTCACGGGCCGCCTGGAAGCCGCCGTTCGCCTCCAGGCTGCTGTAACCGTGGAAGGTGCTGCGCAGCAGTCGTACGGCGTCGGTCAGGTCCGGCTCGGAGAGCCGGTAGGCGCGCATCATCGCGTAGGTGGCCTCGATGAGGCGGCGCGGCCCGGATGCGAGGTCCGGCGATGACGCGTCGAGGGCCGACTGGCCGATGCGGCTCTGCGTCGCGGCGTACCGCCCGGGGTGCTCCAGGACGAACGTCCGGTACGCGCCGGCGAACGCGGTCAGGGCGTCCTTGCCCGCCCGGCCCGCGACCGCCGCCGAGATGCGGTCGGCGAAGTCGCGGGTGGCGAGGAGGGCGACCCGGGTCCGCAGGTCCGACACGCTCTTCACGTGCGAGTAGAGGCTCGCGTCCTTGACGCCGAAGTGCCGGGCCAGCGCGGACACCGTCACGTTCTCGAACCCGGCCTCGTCGGCGAGATCCGCCGCGGCCGCGACCACGCGGTCGGTGCTGAGTCCGGCACGAGCCATACGACATCTCCGTCCATCAACCTAGGTGGTTTAATCAATTGCCTAATGCCTCTAGGCAATCGTAGCGTCACGAACATGAAGGCACTCACTGAGCAGGACATCCGCGCCTCGTTCGTCAACTGTTCGAAGGGGGAGGCCCTGCGCCTCACCCTGCCCCGCGACCTCGTCGAGCGGCCCTGGGGCGATCTGGACTTCCTCGGGTGGCGCGACCCCTCCGCCCCCGATCGCAGCTATCTCGTCGCCGAGCGCGACGGCCGGCCCGTCGGTGTCTCGCTCCGCTTCCCGTCCCGGCAGCGGGGATACCTGCACCGCAGCATGTGCTCCCTGTGCCTGACCACCCATCCCGGGGACGGCGTCTCCCTGATGACGGCCCGCAAGGCGGGCCGGGCCGGCCGCGAGGGCAATTCCGTCGGGGCGTACATGTGCACCGACCTCGCCTGCTCCCTGTACGTACGGGGGATCAAGGTCCCGGTGCCCGGAGGCCGCTTCCAGGAGTCCCTCACGGTGGACGAGCAGATCGAGCGCACCCGGAACAACCTCTTCGGCTTCCTGGACCAGGTCTCCGGATGACCCGACCGGCTCTCCGGATGACCGGACCGGCTTTCCGGATGAGCTGAATGGGGCTCCGGGGGTGCAAGGTCGTCCGACGGGTGGGAAAACTGGAGGTATGGCTACCAAGGCACTTCTGGAGGGCGGCCCGGACGATCTGCAGGGAAAGATCGTGCCGATCACCCCGCCTGGCCAGGAGCTGAAGATTCCGCATCGCGGCGGCTACGAGCACTTCAAGGCCACGACGCGGCACGAGGACAGCCCGGAGGGGCGGCTCACCGTTTACGAGTGGTGGGAGCGGACCGAAGTCGCTGAATAGTCGCTGGTCAGCAGGGCTCGGCCAGGGCGGGACAGGTGGACTGCCGCCCGGGCGGTAGCTGTTGCACGCCGGTGACAGTTCCGCGATTGTTCAGGCGATCTTGAGCGGCGAAGATAAGCACATCGCCGCCCGCCGGACAGGGGAAGCGAACGGGGCGTGAATCCCGTTCAGAACCGGACGTGCCGCGGCGATTCTCTCGTCGTACCGCATCGCATGGCATCGCTTCGCAGTGCCTTCCGCCGTCCGCTGTCCGGCCATCCACCGGCAGCGCGGCCCTACAGATTCCTTGGGGGGAGTCCACCATGTCCGCACGCCTGTCCCGCCGCCTCGTCGCCGCCACCACCGTCACCGCCGCGGCCGCCATCGGCGCCACGCTCGTGCCGTTCACCGCCTACGCCGCTCCGGTGGACTCCAGCGCCGCGCCGCTGACGTTCGCCTCCGGCCGGCCGCAGCCTGCGGGTGCGCTGACCCGCGGGGGCGCGAGCAAGTCGTTCACGTTCACCGTGAAGAACGTGTCGGACAAGCCGCAGGACTACTGGGGTTCCGTCTTCGCCTCGGCGGAAGGGCCGGCGCCGATCAACGCGGAGCAGGTGAAGTTCGACGTCGAGGAGATCTCCGCGCCGGACACCGACTCCGGCTCCGGATCCCAGGACCAGTCGATGGTGGGCGCCTTCTACCCGGCCGGCAAGGGACCCGCCACCGCGTTCAAGATCCCCGCCAAGGGCGAACTGAGCTGGAAGGTGACGGTCGGCCTCAGCAAGGACTACCCGTCCATCAACGGTGACCTCAAGGTGATGTTCGACGCCGGCCCCGACAAGGTGCAGGACGCGAGCGCCGGGAACGTGACGTTCGACGTGGACCCCGAGGGCAAGGGCGGCGACCTGGAGGCGAAGTTCGGCGTCGGCAAGGGCGACGTACTCCAGCTGAACAAGACGACCGAGATCGACCTCTCCCTGCGCTCCAAGGGCGCGGGCGTCTTCGACTACGGGCTGGGCACCTCGTTCGAGCTCGTCGGCCACGGCACCGTGCTCCCGAAGGTGGAGGTCAAGGTCTACGAGTACGGCCAGTGGGTGCGGCCGAAGCAGACGAGCGAGAACACCTGGGGTCTGCCGGTCCTCGACGGCGGCTTCGGCAACGGCGCCACGCACACCTACAAGCTGCGCCTGACCGTGAAGGACCTGAACGGCGTCAGCAAGGACACGACCGTGGGCCTGCGTGCGAGCACGCACCTGGTCGTCGGCAACACCTACCCGTTCGCGGGCGCCGACGCCGAGCTCCCGCTGAAGGTGGCGAAGGGCGGCACCACGCCGTCCGCGACTCCGTCGGCGTCCACGAAGCCGTCGGCAACGGCCACGCCCTCCGCGTCGGCCACCCCCTCGTCGACCTCGTCGGCCTCCTCGTCCGCCGCGGTCACCACCACGTCCGCCACATCCCGCACGTCCGGTGGCACCGCCACGACGACCGGCGCCCTCGCCCGTACCGGTTCGTCCAGCACCACCTGGTACGCGGCCGGTGCCGCCGCCGTGCTGCTCGCCGCGGGCGGTGCGCTCACCGCGCTCCGGCTGCGCCGTCGCTGAGCCGCGACCGCGGCTCGGACGGGCTTCTGCCGAGCCCGGCGAGGAAAATGGATTGGATCTTGCTCCGCATGGCGTAAGGTGGTGTTCACCGACGCGGGGTGGAGCAGCTCGGTAGCTCGCTGGGCTCATAACCCAGAGGTCGCAGGTTCAAATCCTGTCCCCGCTACTGAAGGCCGAAGGCCCGGGACCACATGGTCCCGGGCCTTCGGTGTTTTCGCGGACCTTCGCGGACCTTCGCGGACCTTCGCGGACCCTCGCGCAGACTCGCGCCCACCCTCGCCCACTCGCCCGCCTGCACCGCTGTGAGACCCAGCCCCGCTCCCTTGACCTTTACGTAACGTCAAGTTCTAACGTGAAGGTCATGGAGTGGTCGATCCAGGAGATTGCCAGGAAAGCCGGTACGACGAGCCGCACGCTCAGGCATTACGGAGAGCTGGGGCTGCTCGCACCGAGCCGGATCGGCAGCAACGGCTACCGCTATTACGACCAGGACAGCCTCGTCCGGTTGCAGCGGATCCTGCTGCTGCGCGAGCTGGGCCTCGGGCTGCCGGCGATCGCGCAGGTCCTGGAAGGCCAGCGGGACACGGCCGCTGCCCTGCGGACGCATCTGAAGCTGCTGGAGCAGGAGCGGGAGCGCATCGGGCGGCAGATCGCCTCGGTGCGGACCACTCTCGACCGGACGGAGAAAGGAGAGGAACTCATGGCGGAAGAAGTCTTCGACGGCTTCGACCACACGCAGTACGAGCAGGAGGTCACCGAGCGCTGGGGCCGCGAGGCGTACGAGAAGGGCGACCGCTGGTGGCGCTCGCTGAGCGCCGAGGAGAAGAAGGCGTTCCAGGACCGTCAGGTCGCGATCGCCCGTGACTTCGGGCAGGCTCTGAAGGACGGACTGGCGCCCGACAGCGACGAAGCACAGGCGATCGCGCAGCGGCAGTGCGAATGGCTGTCGGTGACGACCACCCCGACCAGGTCGTACGTCATCGGGCTCGGCGAGATGTACGTCGCCGACCCGCGCTTCACGGCGAACTACGACCGGCACGGGGAGGGGACGGCCGTGTTCGTCCGTGACGCGATGAAGGTCTACGCGGAGCGCAACCTCAGCGACGACTGAGGCGCTACCCGTCTGCCGGACGGACGGGAGCCGGTCACCGGGAGGGCCCCCTGGTGACCGATCAGCCCGGACTGGTTCCGGCTGGTCCTGATGGGTACCGGCTGGTCCTCGCCGGTCCTGGCTGGTCCGGTTGGCCGATGGCGAGTCGCCGAGCGGCGCGGCTCCGGTCAGCCTGAATGGGGCGCGGTACCGTCCGCACCCTGGGCGGACCTGGCAGGAGACCACTGGTGGGGCAGCGAGAAGGCGACAACGGACAGCGGCGGGACGGTGGCCGCAGGATGGTCCGGGTGCTGCCCTTCCTGCTGATCGTGGGCGGGATCTTCTTCGACCTGGGCACCCCGGAGTCGTACACCGCGTCGCCGCTCTTCGCCGCGGCACCGCTCGTCGCCGCCCCCTTCTTCTCGGCGCTGTTCACCCTGCTGACGGGCGTCGCCTCCGTCGCGGCGGTGGCCGGGCTGCATGCTTACAACGGCACGGCCTCCGACATCCCGGCCGTGACGGAGCTGCTGACCGTGTTCACGGTCTCCGTGCTGGCTCTCTTCATCAACCAGGTCGTACGCCGCAGTGGCCAGCGCCTCGCGTCCGCGCGCGTCATCGCGGAGGCCGCACAGCGGGCCGTGCTGCCCACGCCGGCCGACCGGATCGGCGGGCTGCAGATCGCCGCGCGGTACGAGGCGGCGCAGGCGGACGCGTTCATCGGCGGGGACCTGTTCGCCGTGCAGGACACTCCGCACGGGGTGCGGCTGGTGGTCGGGGACGTACGGGGGAAGGGGCTGGACGCGGTCGAAGCGGTGGCCGTGATCCTCGGGGCGTTCCGGGAGGCCGCCGAGCAGGAGTCCTCGCTGGAGGGGGTGGCACAGCGGCTGGAGCGGGCGCTCGCCCGGGAGGGCATGCGTTCCGGGCTCGACGCGTTCGAGGGCTTCACCACCGCCGTGCTCGCCGAGATCCCCCACAGGGACGGAGTGGTCCGGATCCTCAACCGGGGCCACCCCCCGCCGCTGCTGCTGCTCGCGGACGGCGCGCTGGGCATGCTGGAGCCGCCCGAGATCGCGCTGCCGCTGGGCATGGGGGATCTGGGGGCCTCGCCGGACCGGGCGTACGAGACCCCGTACGCGGCCGGTGCCACGCTCCTGCTCTACACGGACGGGCTGACCGAGGCGCGTGACACGCACGGCGTCTTCTACGATCCGCGCGAGCGCCTGGGCGGCCGGGTCTTTTCCGGACCGGAGGAGCTGCTGGACGCGGTCGTCGCCGACGTACGGCGGCATACGGGCGGCCGGGCGACCGACGACATGGCGCTGTTGGCGGTCACCAGGCCCGGGGAACGGCAGCCGGAGCGGCGCAGGACGATGCCGGTGGTTCCGTGAACGGGACGCGGCGCCGCCAGTGGTTCCGTGAACAGGAAGCTGCGCCACGGAACGTAATCGAAGGACAGCCCTCCGCATAGCATGTGACCCACCGTCAGAAAGGGCGACCGGATTGAGGGGGAGTCAACTCGCCCGATTCGGGGTTGTTGTGCCTGAAAAGTCCAGGCCAATGTCGCTAACGATCAATGGGAAGAGCTTGGAATCCGCCCCCCGTGTCTATTAACGTTCGATAACGCAGCGCGGTCGTCACAGTCGTCGCAAGAGACGGCACCGTGCGCACGCGCCGAATCCCGCAAGGGAACCGGGGAACCACCTATTGGGGTGAATCGGGCACTTCGCGGTGCTCGTAGGAGACCTTCCTGCTCCGAACCCGTCAGCTAACCCGGTAGGCGATAAGGAAGGAAAGGAGAACGCCTCCGTGGCGTCCAACGAGCCTGCCCTCCAGGAACCTCCCACCAGCGAGTGGGTCCCCACCGACGAGTGGGCCCCGGCCACCGGGGCGGAGGAATGGAACCCGACCGAGGAATCGGTCCGTCCGGTCCGTGGCAGGCATCGCGTCGTCAAGCAGCGCAACGGACTCGCGCGGAGCTCCACCGTTCTCGGAGTCGGCGTCATCGCCGCGGTCGGCGCGGGTGGCATGGCCACCGCGCAGAACAAGCCGCCGGTCTCCATATCCCTCCCCGACGCCATCACGGACCACCTCCCGGACGCGGATTCGCTTCCCGGCGTGGGCTCCCTCATCTCCTCGGACGACTCCGACTCGGAGAACCGGAACAACGCACCGCTCACCGCCTTCTCCGTTGCCGACACGGCCGCGGACGACGGGCAGAGCGCCGGTGATGCGGGCGAGGCCCTGCGCGCCCGCATCCTCCAGCAGGCGGAGCAGCAGCAGGCCGAGGCCGAGGCCGAGGCGAGGGCGGCCGCCGAGAAGGCCGCCGCCGAGAAGGCCGCGGCGGAGGCGAAGGCGCAGCAGACCGCGGCCGCCGAGGCCGCCGAGGCCGAGGCCGCCAAGGCCGCCGAGGCGAAGCGACTGGCCGAGGAGGAGGCCGCGCGCAAGGCGGAGGCCGAGCGGCTCGCCAAGCTCGCCGCGAGCTACTCCCTCCCGACGTCCTCGTACACGATCACCTCGACCTTCGGCCAGGCCGGTTCGATGTGGTCCTCCGGCTACCACACCGGCCTCGACTTCGCGGCGCCCACGGGTACGCCGGCGAAGGCCGTGCACGGAGGCACCGTCAAGTCGGCGGGCTGGTCCGGGTCGTACGGCTACCGCATCGTGCTGGAACTCGAGGACGGCACCGAGGTCTGGTACTGCCACCTGTCGTCGATGACCGTCGGAGCGGGGCAGACCGTCGCCACGGGCGAGACCATCGGGCGCGTCGGCGCGACCGGCAATGTCACCGGACCGCATCTGCACCTGGAGGTGCACACCCCGGGCGGCGACGGCATCGACCCGATGGCGTGGCTGCGCGACAAGGGCCTCTCCGTCTAGGACTTGTCCCGGGCTGGGCCCGGACAAAGCCGTAGTCCTGATCAGTCACGGTTCACACTCGAGTCACCGGCAGCTCTGGCGCACCCCCCCGACGCCTGAGCTGCCGGTTTTTCGTGCGCGGTGTGGTCCGCGAGGCCGCGGCGATCCGCGTTCTCCGCTACGCCCGGTACGGGTTGTAGTCGCCGTAGTCCAGATACGGCGGTGGCTGCCACACCCGGCCCGTCGCACGCGCCGCGTATGTGAGGGCCGGGGCCGCGACGCTCCTGCGCTGCCAGAGATGGTGGAGCAGCTCCTGCTCGCGGGCGACGAAGTCAGGGCCCCCCGCGCCGCGCTGGGCCCGGTGGCGCAGGAAGGCCAGCGAGGTCGCGAAGGCCTCGTACTCGGAGACGGCGCGGGCGGCCGCCGGGCCGTGGGTACGGCGGGCCATGTCGCGGGCCACGGTGCGCGCTCGCATGGAGGACAGGGCGAGCGGTTCGGCAGGGGCGAGCCAGCCGGCCGCGGCGTACGCGGGCAGCTCGGCCGCGACCGTACGCAGCTCGCGCTGCCGGGTCCAGATCGCCAGCCAGGTCAGCAGCCCGAACGCCGGCACCATGAACGCCGCGTACACGGCGTAGAACCCCAACGGGCCGAACCTCGCGGAGCCGTTCCACAGTGCGTGCATGCCCATCGCGAGGGTGAGGCCGAGCAGCGGCAACACGGTCCTGCGGAACCTCCGGCGCCGGGCGGTGATCGCCGCGAGGCCGAACCCGATGCCCGTCAGCACCGTGAACAGCGGATGCGCGAACGGCGACATCACGATCCGTACGAAGAAGGTCGCGGCGGTGACGGACGCGAAGCCGGACGTGCCGAACGCCTGGTCCTCACCGAAGGCGTTGCCGAGGTACAGGATGTTCTCGGTGAAGGCGAAGCCGGTCGCGGTGAAGCCGGCGACGACGACACCGTCGACGATGCCCGTGAAGTCCCGTCTGCGGAAGAGGAAGAGGAGCAGCACGGCGGCCGCCTTGGCGCTCTCCTCCACGACCGGGGCGATGACGGTCGCGCCGATCGTGTCCGCGTGCGACGGATCGGCGGTCGCGGTGGCTATCCACTGGGTCGCGAACGAGTTCGCGATGATCGCGACAAGGGCGGCCGCGCAGGCGCCCCAGGCGAAGGCGAAGAGGAGATTCCGCCACGGGCCCGGCTCGACCCGGTCCAGCCAGCGGAACGCCGCCATCAGCAGCGGGACGGGCAGCACGGCGAGGCCGAGGCCGACCAGAAAGCCTTCGGTGCCGGTCTGTTCACGGACCAGGGCGAGGATGACCAGACCGGACAGCGCGAGCAGGGTGATCAGGGTCCCGGCACGTACGGTCTTGCTGCGCCAGAAGTCGCGGCGCGGCTTGTAGCGCCAGCGCGCACGCTCGGGTACGGCGTCGAACAGCGGCTGTTCGTCGCAGGCCGGGACGGCCGGGCGGGCGGCCAGATGCGGCTGCGGGGACCAGTCGGACACCCGATGACCCTAACGAGGGGCACTGACAGTGCGCGATGGTGTTATCGGCCCCGGGCGGTGTTACCGGCGGTCGGGGCCTCGACCGTTGCGGTGTTGTCGGTGGTCGGGACCGTGAGCATGGCGATGTTACCGGCGGTCTGGGATTACGGCCGCGGCGGTGTTGCCGGTGGTCGGGAGTCAGGCCGTTGTGGACTACCGGCCGTGGGTGTCACCGGCTCCGGCGGCGGAAGAGCAGATCGTGCACCACATGGCCCTTGTCGAGGCCCTGGCCCTCGAAGCGGGTCAACGGGCGGAAGGCGGGGCGGGGCGCGTAGCCGCCGTCCGCCTGCGTGTTCTCGAAGTCCGGGTGAGCGGTGAGGACCTCGAGCATCTGCTCGGCGTACGGCTCCCAGTCGGTCGCGCAGTGCAGGACCGAGCCCGGCTTCATCCGGCTCGCCGCGAGGGTGAGGAATTCGGGCTGGATCAGCCGGCGCTTGTGGTGGCGCTTCTTGGGCCAGGGGTCCGGGAAGTAGACCCGCAGCCCGTCGAGCGCGTCCGGCGTGAGCATCTCGCGGAGCAGGATGATCGCGTCACCGTTGGCCACGCGGACGTTGGTCAGACCCGTACGCTCCGCGAGCCCGAGCAGATTGCCCTGGCCCGGCGTGTGCACGTCGACGGCGAGAATGCCGGTGCCGGGGTCGGCCGCGGCCATTTGCGCGGTCGCCTCGCCCATCCCGAAGCCGATCTCCAGGACGACCGGCAGCCCGTCGAACATCTCGTCGAGGTCGAGGATGCGCAGTCCGTCGATGTCCAGCCCCCACGTGGGCCACAGCCGCAGCAGGGCATCGCCCTGCCCCGCGGTCACCCGGCTCCGGCGCGGCTGGAAGCTGCGGATCCGTCGCTCATGGTGCGACCCGGCAGGATCGGCGGCGGGCCCGCCGGGAAACCGCGGCTCGCCCTTGGCCCGGGTGGTGACGACGCGCGCGCCGCTGACCTGGGGGCCTTCGATGGTGACGTTCTCGAACTCAGACACAATGCCCCGATTGTACGGCGCGGGCCGTAACCGGGGCTCCGCCCCGACCCCGCGCTGCCGCCCCGCCCTAAGGGCCGCCGCCCCCGGTCCCTGCGCCTCACGCTCCCCCCTGCGCCCTGCGCCTCACGCTCCGCCTGCGCCGTGCGGGCACGGGGAGACCCCAGCGGTGCTCAGAACGAGCCCATCCGGTCCGGGCCCGCCCTCAGGCGATGTGCGCCAAAGCTCGCCTCGCCACCTCGCGGCCGATCGGGAGGGACGCCGTCGCCGCAGGGGAGGGCGCGTTCAGCACGTGGACCGTGCGGCGGGCCTCCTTGATCAGGAAGTCGTCCACGAGGGTGCCGTCCCGCAGCACCGCCTGGGCCCGCACCCCCGCGGCCGCCGGCCGCAGATCGTCCTCCGTGACGGCGGGCAGGAGCCGGCGGACGGCCGTGGTGAAGGCGCTCTTGGAGAGGGAGCGGTGCAGCTCGCCCGCGCCGTATCGCCAGTGGCGGCGGGCGATGCTCCAGGAACCGGGCCAGCTCAGCGTGGCCGCGAGCTCGCGCGGGTGGACGGTGGACCAGCCGTAGCCCTCGCGGGCCAGGGCCGGGACCGCGTTCGGCCCCACGTGGACGCCGCCCTCGATGCCCCGGGTCAGGTGGACCCCGAGGAAGGGGAATGCCGGATCCGGCACCGGATACACCAGGCCACGCACCAGCTCGGGGCGCGCCAGCTCGTAGTACTCACCCCGGAACGGGATGATCCGCATACCCGGCTCGTCGCCCGCCAGCCGCGCCACCCGGTCGCACTGCAGCCCCGCGCAGTTCACCATGGCCCGGGCGCGGACGATCCGCCCGGAGGCCGTACGGACCGCGACACCCCAGGGCCGCCGGTCGACCGCCCGCACCTCCTCGCCGTAAAGGATCTCCGCGCCCGATGCGCCGGAGGCCTCCGCGAGCTGCGCCGCGACCGCACCGAAGTCGCACACCCCGGTCGTCCCGACCTGGATCGCCGCGAGTCCCCGCACCTGCGGCTCGTACTCCGCGATCTGCGCCGGGCCCAGCTCGCGCACCGGAATCCCGTTCTCCCTGCCGCGCTGGACCAGGGCGTGCAGCCGGGGCAGCTCCTCGCGCTCGGTGGCGACGATCAGCTTGCCGGTGACCTCATGCGCGATTCCGTACTCCGCGCAGAACTTGACCATCTCCGCGGCCCCGCGCACGGCGAAACGTGCCTTCAGCGACCCCGGCCGGTAGTAGATCCCGCTGTGGATCACTCCGCTGTTCCGCCCGGTCTGGTGCCGGGCGGGGCCCGACTCCTTCTCCAGCACCACCACGGAGGTGCCCGGCGCCGCGCGCGTCAGGGCGTACGCCGTCGAGAGGCCGACGATCCCGCCACCGATCACCAGCACGTCGCAGTCGTATGCCGCCGTCATCGAACACCTCCCACCCAGGCTGCGCCGTCCCACGTGACACGGCACCTGATCGCGGCCGCGCCGCGGGCCGACCCCCCGATGATGCACTGGCCCACCGACAATCGCGTTAAACCAGGTGGGACACGCCTCACGTGAGCCGTACGGCTCACGCCGGAGCCATCAGCAGCGGCCTGGCCCGTTCCCGCAGCTCCGCCACGCGCGGTTCGTCCCCGTACGGCTCGAGCCGGTGCAGCAGATCCCGTACGTACTCCGTCGTACGCGCGGACGAAATCCGGCCCGCGACCTCCACCGCCCGGGTGCCCGCCGCGCAGGCGGCGTCCAGGTTTCCCGACTCCAGTTCGGCCACGGCGCTCACCACCAGGCGCAGCCCGTGCGAGCGGACGAACTCCTCCGTCGGCCGGGACAGCGCCTGCTCCGTGAAGCGCCGCACCTGCCGCGGCGCCTTCAGGTCCCGGTAGCACTCGGCGGCGTCTGCCGCGAACCGGTCGTAGGAGTAGAAGCCCAGCCAGGACGGGTCCCCGTCGCCTTCCCGGGAACGCTCCAGCCACGCCTCCGCGGCCCTCAGCGCCGCTCCGGCCGCGGCCGCGTCGCTCGCCTTCGCGTGCGCCCGCGCCTCCACCAGCCGGAAGAAGCTCATCGTCCGGGCGGTGGCCAGCCCGCGGTTGCGCTCAACGGCCGCCTGCGCCAGGTCCACGCCCTCGTCGGCGAAGCCCCGGTACGTGGCCTGCAGCGACATGGAAGCCAGGACATAGCCGCCCAGCGGTACGTCGGCGGCGGCCCGCGCGAGTCGCAGCGCCTGGATGTAGTACCGCTGTGCCGCCTCCTGCTGGCCCGTGTCGAAGGCCATCCAGCCCGCCAGCCGGGTCAGCTCCGCGGTCGCGCCGAACAGCGCACGGCCGACCTCGTCCGAGTACGAACCGAGCAGCAGCGGCGCCGCGTCGACCCGTAAGCACTCCGGGACCATCGACGAACGCCAGTCGCCGCCGCCGTACTTGGAGTCCCAGCGCCGGGCGTCCTCCGCCGCCTCGCGCAGCTTGGCCACATCGCTGTGGCCCACGCGGACATGGCTGTCCTCGGGGACGTCCGTGCCTTCCGCGCCCTCGGCGCCCTCAGCGCCCGCCGTGCCCTCTACGGTGCGCTCCACGTTTCGCTCCACCGACGAGTCGGCGGGGGTTATCAGCCAGCGGGACGCGGGCGTCGCGTACGCGCTCACCGCGAAGGAGCCCGCCAGCGACTGCCAGATCCCGCCGCCGCCGGCCCGCCTGCCCGCTAGATCCAGCCGGTACAGCTCGGTGGCCGACTTCACCGCCTCGCCCACGTCGCGCGGGAAGGCGAGCCCGACCTCGGGGGCCGGGTCGGCGTCCGCGAGCCCGATCTCGTGCAGCGGCACCGGGCGGCCCAGCTTCTGCCCGATGGCGGCGGCGATGAGATGGGGTGCGGCGCCCTGCGGCACCATGCCCTTCGACACCCATCTGGCCACCGACGTCTTGTCGTAGCGAAGGGTCAGACCGCGCTGCGCTCCGAGGTCGTTGACCCGCCGGGCGAGACCGGCGTTGCTGATTCCCGCGAGGGCGAGAACGGTGCCGAGCTTTTCGTTCGGCCCGCGTTGCTCCCTGGACATGCGCCACCCCTCGACACACAGACGGCCGCCGGGCGTCCGGTCCGGCGTTCGTGCTGCGTTCCCCCCGTGGGACTACCCCACGGATCCCGGCCGCAAGAGCGCGTGGCCGAGCCCCTCGGAATATGCACCCCCCGCGGAGAACAGCAGTGACACACAGGGTAGTTCGCCGCATCCCGACCGTTAAGAGGCGGTGTTCCGTATGGCGAGATTGTTGTGTGTTCGACGGACGAACGGCCGCTGGGGCGTGCTCCGGGTGTGTGGCCGTGCGCCCGTCCGTGCGCTCTCGTCCGGCCGGAACGGGAGCGCTTGCATGAGTGCTGCGTGGGTCGGCCCGCTGGCTAGGGATCCAGTGGGCTGGGGGACACCGCCGTCTCAATCCCCGCGGGCGGCGGACCGGTCCGGGAGGCGAACAGCGCCTCCCGGACTGTGCGTCTGTACGGATGTCTGCACGGATGTCCGGTTCCGTGATGCCCGAAGATTGGCTGAATGTCGCCCTTCCGTCGGGCGGCTTCCGGGTTTGCCGGCGGCTCAGCGGTCGGTTCGCGATCGGTTCGCGGTCGATGCTCAGTCGGTCGGCGGGTCGCTGGGAGGCCGATTCGAGGCCGGTCCGAGGCCGCACTTCGCGGGTAACGCCGACCGTCGGCAAATGGCCAATGCCAGGGGCGCGTTCACTTTTTGCGCGCGCGACCCGGAGCCCCTCCTGTGCGCTGTTGTCGTGGCAGCATGTCTTCATCGGGTGTGCCGAATCGGGTGTGCCGAGGGTTGTCCACAGGCTGTGGAGGCGCGATGCGGTGGCTGGTGGGGTGGAGCAGTATTGCCGCAAGCTTCGGCACGGCGGGCGCCGTGGGTACCCGGTCCTCCGATCCCGGCGAAGCGAGCCGCACTGTTCACCCCGTCGGCGCACAGCTCCTGTGGGGGGATCCCGATCCGCTCTGGGCCGTCGGCGACTGGCGGCCCGACGAGATCCGCGTCGTCACCGTCGACCCTCCCCCGGGCTCCGCCGGCGGGACCCCCGTCACCCGCCTTGCCGTACTGGGCTGTTGCGCCGCCGGCGACGAGGAGCTGCGCGTCGGGCTCTTCGCGGCGCGCGGCGGGGCGCTGCGCCATCTCACCGCCTGGGCCGGCAGCTACACCGCGGTCGTCCAGGTCGGCCGCCGGATCACCATCGCCGGTGACCTGGCCGGCGCACGGCCCGTCTTCTACACGCCCTGGGCCAACGGCACGGCGTACGCCACGGCCGCGCTGCCCCTGGCCGACCTCATCGAGGCCCAGCTCGACATCGGGCACCTCGCCGCGCTGCTCGCCTGCCCGGAAACCCCCGAGGCGCTGCGCGACTCCACCCCGTACGCGGGGGTCAAGCGGATCCCGCCCGGCCACGCGCTGATCCTGCGTGAAGGCTCACGCGAGATCGCCGGGTACGAGCCGGTCGCCTCGCTCGCCGTCGCCGCGCCCCAACTCGACACACGCCGGGCGGTGGACGCGATGCGGGACGCGCTCGTCGACGCCGTACGCGCGAGACTCACCGCGCCCCGGCACGCGCCCGAGACGCTGCCGCCCGACCCCGGGCCCGTGCCCGGAATGGGCCCGGCGGAACGGCGCGCGGCACGGGGCGCGCCCGCTCCCGGCATCGGCGCGGACCTCTCCGGAGGCGTGGCTTCCGGGACCCTCGCGCTGCTCGCCGCCGGGCTGCCCGGCGTGCCCGGCACGATACTCGGCCACGGCACGGGCGCGGGGGAGCGGCTGCTGGCCGTGACCTTCAACGACCTGGCCACGCCGCAGGGCCGGGAGGCCGAGATGGAGCGTGCCCGGGCCATCGCCGCGAACCCGAGGCTGCACCACGTGGTCGTGGCGGCGGGCGAGGAGGCGCTGCCGTACGCCGGCCTCGAAGGACCGCTGACCGATGAGCCGGGCCCCTCGCTCGTCGAGGCCGAACGCAACAGGAGGCGGCTGGCGTCCGGGAGCGCCGACCACTTCACGGGGCTGGGTGCCCGCCAGGTACTGGACGCGCATCCGGCGCGGCTCGCGGACCTGCTGATGGACCGACGGCGGCGGCCGCTGCTCCGTCCCGTCTCGGCGCTGGCCCGCGCGTCCGGCCCGTCCGCGGGCTCGCTCCTCGTCCCCCTGACGGTCTACCGGGCGGCGCGGCGGCTCGCGCGTACGCCGTACCGGACCGGGCTCGAGTCGGCGGCGGCGCGGCTGCCGGAGGCGAACCGTGCCGCGACAGCGGTGAGCGGGCCCCTGGGTGCGTCCCTGGCGGCCCTCACGTGGTCCCGGCCGGGACCGGCGGCGCGATGGCTCACGGGCGAGGCGCTCGCTGAAGTATCGGTTCGCCTGCAGGAGGCGGCGACGCGACCGACGTCGGTGCAGCGTCCGGGGGAGGCGCGGGCACGCGCCGCGCTCGCGCGGCATGCCGCGGATCACCGGGTGCTGGAGCAGGCCGCGGAGGTGCGCAGCCAGCGGCTGCACGCGCCGTTCCTCGACAACCAGGTCGTACGGGCCGCGCGCGATCTTCCCGAGGCGCTCCGGGTACAGCCCGGGGCGCGGGCCGAGGTCCTGCGCGCCGTGCTCGCGGGCGCGGGCATCCACGATCTGCCGCCGGGCTGGGGCGCGCCGTCCCATGCGGCGTCGACCGCCGCGACGCGGGCGGGCCTGCGGGTCTCCCTGCCGGAGCTGATCGGGCTGTTCGACACGCCGCTGCTCGCCGACGCGGGGCTGGTGGAGGCGCGAGTCGTCCGCAAGGCCCTGCGGGCGGCGTCGGAGGGCGAGCCGGTCCCGCTGGACGGCCTCGCGGACCTGGTCTCCACGGAGCTCTGGCTCCGGCGGCTGCTGGCGCGGCGGGGCACGTGCTGGACGGGGACGGCGGCGCCGCGGCAGCGGGCGGTGGCGGCGGGGGTGCCGCCGAGGCGGACGTTGCAGGCGTAGGCCGCTCCGGGGTGCGGGGCGCCTCCGGCGGGGGCGGTGACGGTGTGCCCGGTGCCTTGACGGCGTCCGGTGTGTCCGTCCTCAATCGCCGGACGGGCTTGGGGTGCGCCGGGGCCGTCTCCCGACTGCGGGCCGTGGGGGCTGCTTTGGCCTGGGTTCCGCTCGGATGCCGGGTGTGGACCGTGGGTGTCGGGTCCGCTTCGGTCCGGGGGCGGTCGCGGCTAGCGTGGCGGTTTGCTGAAGAGAGTGACCGGGCGTTCCTGCCGCTCGCCGTCGACGATGATGTCCACGGACTCGTTGTAGAAGGCCACCATGCCCTTGATGACGTTCACGGCCGGCAGCGGATCGGGATAGCTCCAGGCGATGTCGGGCCGTACGTCGTCGGCGCCCGCCCACGACCAGTATTCGGTCGCCACACCCTTGTACGGGCAGCGAGTTCGTGAGTCGGTCCGGGTGAAGAGATCGAGGCGGACGTCCTCGCGCGGGAAGTAGTAGCGGACCGGCAGATGCGTCTCGAACAGGAGCACCGGCGTACGCGTGTCCGCGACGACCGTGCCCACGATCTCGACCTGGACGTGCCGGGTGCTGGGCAGCGCGTCCACCCGATGGTGAGGGTCACGAGGGTGCACGAAGATCTCCTCCTCCTCTTCGTACCAGTGGTCGAGCACGTCCCGCCCGAACCACTCGAAACAGATGTGACCGGCCAGCTCCTCACCGGGATACGTCCAGGCCGCCGCCTTGATGATCCGGTCGTCGAGCACAAGGTCGTAGAAGACGGTGGCTCCCGCGTGACGCCGGGTCGCGGGCCGTTCGGTCCTTCGCAGCAGGTCTGTGCGGACGTCCTCGGCGGGGAACGCGTACAGCGGTACGGGACGGCCGGGCTCCCACACGAGAACCGGCCGGTGGCTGTCGACGACCGTGACGTCGTCCTTCGTCCCGCGCACCCAGCGTTCACTGGGCTCCCAGATCACGCTGTCGGCCGGATCGGGCCGGCGCCGGACGACAGGCACGGATCGCGGAGTCCCACTCGATGTGGTCATGAGTCCACCCTGCGCGGCGTCGCTGCCCGCGGCAACGCCGCGCCACGGAAAAGCACGCGCACCCCCGGTGCCGCGCCGCGAGAATGGGGCCGTGCGGTATCTCATCCTCGGTGTCACCGAAGCTCGCGACGAGCGCGGCGGTCCCGTTACGGTCGGTGGTCCGAGGCTGCGGGCGCTCCTGGGGGCGCTGGCGTACCGGGGCGGGCGGGCCGTCGGCGTACGGGAGCTCGTGGGGGACGTGTGGGGCGGGGAGCCCCCGCACGACGCCCCTGCCGCGCTCCAGGCACTCGTCGCACGGCTGCGCCGCGCGCTCGGCAAGGGCGCGGTCGAGTCCACCCCCGCCGGCTACCGGCTCGCCGCCGTCCCGGACGACATCGATCTGTACGTCTTCGAGCGCCTCGTCCGTACCGGCACCGCCCAGCTCGACGCGGGTGACCCCGGCGCCGCGGCCGGCACGTTCCGCGAAGCGCTCGCGCTCTGGCGGGGTCCCGCGCTCGCGGACCTTCCCGAGGGGGATCTGGGTGTCCGTCCGGAGGCCCAGCGCCTCGCGGCCGTGCGGCAGCGCATCGAGGCCGACCTCAGGTACGGAGTCGCCGACGCCCTCGTACCCGAGCTCGAAGAGCTGACCACGGCGCACCCGTACGACGAGACCTTCCGCGTCCAGCTGATCCGCGCCCTGCGCGCCGAGGGCCGCCAGGCCGATGCCCTCGCCGCGTACGAGGACGCCCGCCGGACCCTCGCCGACGGCCTCGGTACCGATCCGGGTCCGGAACTGACCGACCTGTACGGGCAGTTGCTGGCAGCGCCGCCTGCCGAGTCCGGGGGGAACCTACGGCCCCGGCTCACCTCGTTCGTCGGGCGTGAGCCCGAACTCGTAGCCATCCGCGCGGAGCTGACCCGCTCCCGGCTGGTCACCCTCACCGGCCCCGGCGGCGCCGGCAAGACCCGCCTCGCCGAGGAGGCCGCCGCCACGGCCCCCGACGCCTGGCTCGCCGAACTCGCCCCGCTCGACGATCCCACCGCCGTACCCGGAGCCGTCCTCTCCGCGCTCGGGCTGCGCGAGACGCACCTGATCACCCGGGAGGGGCAGCCGCTCCACGACGACCCCACCGACCGGCTCGTCGAGCACCTCGCGCACCGCGGCCCGCTGCTCGTCCTCGACAACTGCGAGCACGTCGTCGGCGCCGCCGCCGAACTCGCCGAGACCCTGCTCACCCACTGCCCGCGGCTGCGGATCCTCGCAACGAGCCGGGAGCCCCTGGGGGTGCCCGGAGAATCCGTCCGTCCTGTGGACTCCCTGCCCCAGGACTCGGCCCTGCGGCTCTTCGCCGACCGGGGCACGGCCGCGAACCCCGCCTTCCGGATCGACGACGACCGTGCGGCGGCCGAGGAGATCTGCCGCCGCCTCGACGGGCTGCCGCTCGCCATCGAACTCGCCGCCGCCCGGCTGCGGATGCTCACTCCGCGCCAGATCGCCGACCGCCTCGACGACCGCTTCCGGCTGCTGACCAGCGGCAGCCGTACCGTTCTGCCGCGGCAGCAGACGCTCCGTGCGGTCGTCGACTGGTCGTGGGAGCTGCTGGACGACGCGGAGCGCTCGGTCCTGCGCCGGCTCTCGGTCTTCGCCGGCGGCTGGGATCTGACCGCGGCCGAAGCGGTGAGCGTGGACCCGGGGAGTGGTGACGCCGCCGCCCTGCTGGGCGCTCTCGTCGACAAGTCCCTGGTCACAGCCGTTCCCGACGGAGACGGCGAGATGCGGCTGCGGATGCTGGAGACCATCCACGAGTACGCCGCCGAGCGCGCCGCCGAGACTCCGGAGCTGCTCGCCACGGCGGAGCGCGCCCACATCGCCCACTTCACGGCCCTGGTCGAGCAGGCCGGCCCGGAGATCCGTTCGGCCGGACAGTTGCCCTGGATACGCAGGCTGGAGACAGACCTCGACAACATCCGCGCCGCCCTCCACCGCGTGACCGCGCGCCGCGAGGACGAGCCGCACGCCCTTCGTCTGGTCCTCGCGACGAGCTGGTTCTGGTGGCTGCGCAACTACCGGTCCGAGGGGCTCGCCTGGGTCACGCGGACGGTCGCCCTCGCCCCGGACCTGGACGGGGGCGACCGGAGCGACCCCTGCTACTGGCCCCGTATGCACGTGCGCATGCTGCAGCTCTTCCTCGACGAGAGCAATGCGATGCCTGCGGCGTTCGAGGATCCGGACAGGCGGCGAACAGCCCGTCGGCTACGGGACGTCTTCCGCGCCGGCGGCGCGGAGGCCGCCCGTTTCCCCGGGCTGGTCTGGCCCTTCGCCAGCTATCTCGCCGACGGCCTCGACCGCGTCCGGGAGCTCCTGGACGAATCCATCGCCAACTGCCGTATCCACGGCGGCGACTGGGAGACGGGCGTGGTCCTGATGCTCCGTACGCACATGGCCATCGACTATCCGGGCGGTGTCGACGGGGTCGACGACGACCTCGCCGAGCTGCGCGACATCAGCCGGCGCGTCGGCGACCGCTGGATGCGCGCGCAGGTCGCGAGCGCCATCGCCGAGGCGGCCATGATGCGCGGGCGGTACGAGGACGCACACGTCGCGTACACCGAGGGGCTCGGCCTCGCCCGGGAAGTCGGCGCGCATGCCGAGGCCCCGTTCCTGTTGGCCCGGCTTGCCGAACTCGCCTACCGGAAGGGCGATGTGGAGGCCGCCGAGAAGGGTCTCGACGAGGCGTCCGACGAGGCCGAGCGCTACAACGTCCAGGACACCCGGGCGTTCGTACGCATGCTCCGCTCGGTGATCGCCCTGGAACGCGGCGAGATCCGGCATGCCCGCCGGCTCGCCGAGGAAGCCAAGGCGGCCGCTGCCGCCGGTACGCCGCCGCCGCACTTCACCGCGGCGCTCAGCGGTCTCGATGCCCGGATCGCCGCCCACGAGGAGGGCGGCGGCGCCCTCACCGGTGTGCGCGCGCTCGCCGCCGCGCTGCGCGCCGCGCTGGAGTCCCGCTGCGCCGAGGTCATCACCGCACACATCACCGAGAGCGCCGCTACCGTGCTGCCGCTGCTCGGCGAGGACCGGCTCGCCGTACGGATCCTCGCCGCGGCGGAGGCGTGGCGGACGGGCATACCCCGGTCCGTGCCGGAGCGCCGCATGGTGGAAGCCGTCGAGAGCCAGGCCCGCGCGAGCCTCGGTGAGGAGCGGTACGAGGCCGAACGCGCCGTCGGTGCCGGTCTCAGCCTCGCTCAGGTCATCGAGGCCCTGGAAGAGGCGGTATGCAGCGGCACCTGATCCGGGATACCTGATCTTCGGGCGGGCTGATCCGGGGCGGCTGATCTGCGCCGCCTGACCTGCGTCGGCTGATCTGCGGCACCTGATCCGGGCCGGGCGCTCAGTGGCAACTGATCCGCGACTGTGCCCAGTCCGCGAGCGCCACCGAGTCGAAGGGGGTGTGCGGCTCCACCACCAGCCGGATCGTCTTCCGCCCGGAGAGACCGACGCTCACCGGCACCGCCGTGTCGCCACCGCGCAGCACCGGCGACCGCCACAGCCGCGCCCCGTCCCCGTACACGGAGAACCGCACCGCGCCGCGGCCGAGGTTCAGATCGTCGACCCCGACCAGGGCGTCGTACGAGAGGCAACGGCGGTTCAGGTCGATGGTCACGGACGACCTGGCGCGGACCGAGATTCCGTGCCCGTACCGGGTGCCGTCGATGGACATGCCCCAGCGCTGCCAGAGCCAGCTGCTCTCGCCGAGCCGCACCTCCGGCTCGGTGTGGTCACCGAACGCCCCGTACTTCAGCCGGTTGACCTGGTAGACGGTCGGGTCGGGCGCCGTGGGCGGAGGGGGCACCGGGGGCGGCTTGGGCGCCGGCTTCCGCGTGGGCGTGGTGGGCTTCGGCTGCTGCCCCGGCGGTGCGGGCTCGGTCGCCAGGGGCTCCGGGACGGCCGGTGAGAGCTTCTGGGCCGTCGCGGGTGAGGGCTTCTTCGGCGACGGCGGCGTCGGCTCCGGCGCGGAGGACGCGGGTGGAGCCGGGGGTTCCGCTTTCGGCGAAGGGGCGGGCGGCTGCGGTACGACGGGCTGTGCGGCCGACGGCTTCGCCTCGGACTTCGGCGCGGCTGCCGGATCTCCCGACAGTGCCCACACGATCCCGGCGGTGGCCGCTATGGCCGCCGCCGCGGCGATCCCGGCCTTCACCGGTGCCGCCAGGCCCTCCGCGGCCGCGGCGCCGCCCGCACCACCGGAACCCGCGGTGGCCGATCCCGACCCGGCCGTGGCAGCGGCGGCACCCGCCCCCGCCGCGCCCGCGGCTCCGCCCGCCACGATCCCGGCCGCCTTGAGCGAGTACCCGGCGGCGAACCAGCCGATGAACGCGACCGGCAGCAGCGCGGGGATCCCGGCATTGACCTGCTCCAGTTCCCCCACGGCCAGCCGGCACCTGGCGCATGCCTCCAGGTGCTTGCGCAGCCCCCGCTCGGCCCGCATCCGCAGCCCGCCCCGTGCGTACGCCCCGAGCCGGTCGGCGTGCTGCGCGCAGTCGCCGCCCGAGGTGAGCGTGCTGCTCACATGGGCTTGCAGATAGGCCTGCTTGAGCCCCTCACGGGCGCGGCCGGCCAGCACCGCCGTGGCGTTGGCGGTGAGGCCGAACAGCGGCGCCACCTCGCTGGGCGACGCCTCCTCGACGGTCGTGTGCCACAGCACCGCCTGCCACCGCTCGGGCAGCGAGCGGAAGGCCTGCAGGGCCAGTGACCGGTCGGCCTCGTGCATCGCGCGGACGTCCGCGCCGAGATCGAGGGTGCCCTGGTCCGGCACCTCGGCGGAGCGGGCGGCCTGGTCGGCGAAGACCGCGAAGTCCTCGACCAGTTGCTCCCGCTTCGTGGACTTCGTCCAAGCGGCGGCAACCCGGCGCACGGTCGTCAGCAGATAGGCCCGTACGGCCTGCTCGGGCCCGGCGCCGCCGCGCACTGCCTGCAGCGTCCGGGCGAACACCTCGGCCGTCAGGTCGTCCGCGGTGTCGGCGTCGCGGCAGCACGTGCGCGCGTAGCGGCGCACCGCGCCCGAGTGCCGCCGGAACAGCTCCGCGTACGCGCTGTCGTCGCCTTCGCGCATCCGCTGGACCAAGTCGGCGTCGGACGGCGGCAGATCGGCGGCGGTGGCCCCGCTGCCGCCTGTGCGCTGCGGCGGCACGCTCGCGTCGGCGTCCACCGGTCGCCCGGCGCCCGAGGAGCGGCCGGCGTCCCTGGAATGCCCGGGACCGCCCTGGCTCGGGACCTGCTGAGAAGGCAGCCCGCCGGTCTCCGCGCCGGCTGCCCCGGCGAGTGGCTCGTCCCGACCGTCACCGCTCATCGCGGAAGCTCCCGTACGCACCCAGTGACCCGAACACCGGCCAAGAGTGCCATACAGCAGCAACGGTCAGGGCTCCCCCGGACGCACCAACCACTCATCCGGGGAGGCCTCCCGAAACCGAGCACGAGGGTTCGCCCATTCGGGGAGTGCCGAACAGACCGCACGCCCCCGCGCCCCGCGCCCCCGACCCCCGCGCCCCGAGACCCCGCGCCCCGACCATCGTCACGCCGACCGTCGTCACACCGGCCGCTTCACGCCGACCGTCGTCACACCGGCCGAGAGCGCAGACCCTCCAGCAAGATGTCCAGCAACCGGGCCGACGCCGCGGCCTGCTGCGCAGCATCGGGCAGCGACGGCGCGGCCGTGGCTATCACCAGCAGCACATCGGCCACCGTGACATCGCTCCGCAGTTCACCGGCCTCGCGCGCCCGGTCGACCAGCTGCCCCACGACCTCGAGCAGCTCGCCCGCACCCGCGTCGTCCTGCTCGGCCGTCGCCGCCGGACGCGGTGTGATCACCCGCAGATCGGGCTGACCGGCGATGCCCAGCCGCTGCTGCGGCACCCGCGCCTCGTCGCGCGGGGTCTCCGCGACGACCGTCGAGTCCTCGACGTCCACACCGACGCGCAGTATCTGCGGCGGCAGCAGCCGGCCCGCACCCGATGCGACCGACGTCCGCAGGAACCGGGAGAGCGCCGACCACGGCTCCTCCTCCTGGCCCAGGGCCGTACGCGCCTGCTCCGTCAGCCGGGAGGTCTCCTCCTCGGCTATCCGCCGTACGAGCACGTCCTTGCTCGGGAAGCGGCGGTAGACCGTGCCGACGCCGACCCGTGCCCGGCGCGCCACGTCCTCCATCGGCGCCCCGTAGCCGAGTTCCCCGAACACCTCACGTGCGGCGCGCAGAACATGCTCCAGATTGCGCTGCGCGTCCACGCGCAGCGGAGCCGAACGGCCGGCCGCAGTCGTCGCCACCCGCCCGTTCCCACCGACGTCGGTGGCGACAGCGGTCGGCCAATGCGAATCCTGAATGTGCATGAGCGTTCCCCCGGTAATGATGTCGTCTCCCCCCGGAGACTCCCCGCCGTGACAGTCGGGGTGAATCAGACGAGTCACCGACCCGACACCCCGACGAGGTACGAACATAGTTGAGTCGGGGTCAATTCAGAAGGGGCAGTTCCGTACGGTGCGCCCCCCGATCGGAGCAAGGGCCGGAACGTTCCTGTTTCCGCCCCCTCCCTCCACCCCCCTCGTCCCCGCTGACCTGCGCACCTTCCCCTACGGCGGGGAACCGGCCAGGTGCTGCTCGGCCAAAACCTGCGGTCACACAATTTGCCGGGGCTGTGGACAAACTCCTGAGGCCGTTGCGTCATGGGAAGGTGAAGGCTGCATACTCCCGGGACACGACCCCCGGTTCCTCGCCGCGCACGCGCATTCTCGTCGTCGGCGGAGGCTACGTGGGGATGTACACGGCACTGCGACTCCAGCAGAAGCTGAAGGCGGAGCTGGGGCGTGGCGATATCGAGATCGTCGTGGTGACGCCCGAGCCGTACATGACCTACCAGCCGTTCCTCCCGGAAGCGGCGGCCGGGGCGATCTCGCCCCGCCACGTGGTGGTCCCGCTCCGCCGCGTCCTGAGCAGCTGCAAGATCCTCATCGGCGACGTCAGGACCGTCGACCACGCCAAGCGCACCGCGACGGTCACGACCCTCGCCACCGCGGAGGAGGGCACGGGCGGGATCCAGCTCGGGTACGACGAGTTGGTCATCGCCCCCGGCTCGATCTCCCGCACGCTCCCGGTCCCCGGCCTCGCCACGTACGGCATCGGCTTCAAGTCCGTCGAGGAGGCCATCGGCCTGCGCAACCACGTCATCGAGCAGATGGACATCGCCTCATCCACCCGCGAGCCCGCCCTGCGCGACGCGGCCCTCACCTTCGTCTTCGTCGGCGGCGGCTTCGCAGGCGTCGAAGCGCTCGGCGAGCTCGAGGACATGGCCCGCTACGCCACGCGCTACTACCACAACATCAAGCCGGACGACCTGAAATGGGTCCTGGTCGAGGCGAGCGACCGCATCCTCCCCGAGGTCGGGGAGGAGATGGGCCGGTACGCCATCCGTGAGCTGCGCGCCCGCAACATCGACGTACGGCTGGAAACCCGTCTCGACTCCTGCGAGAACCGTGTCGCCGTCCTCAGCGACGGCACCCGGCACCCGACCCGCACGGTCGTGTGGACCGCCGGCGTCAGGCCCGCGCCCGTCCTCGCCTCCACGGACCTGCCGCTCAACGAGCGCGGCCGGCTCAAGTGCACCGCCCGGCTCACCGTCGAGGGTGTCGAACACGCGTGGTCGGCCGGTGACGCCGCCGCCGTACCGGACATCACGTCGGACGAGCCCGGCAAGGAGACCGCGCCGAACGCCCAGCACGCCGTCCGCCAGACGAAGGTCCTCGCCGAGAACATCGTCGCCTCCCTGCGCGGGCAGCCTCTCAAGGAGTACGCGCACGCATACGTCGGATCCGTGGCCTCGCTCGGTCTGCACAAGGGTGTGGCGCATGTGTACGGCCGCAAGCTCAAGGGCTATCCCGCCTGGCTGATGCACCGCGTCTATCACCTCAGCCGCATGCCCACCTTCAACCGGAAAGCGCGCATCCTCGCCGAGTGGACACTGTCCGGTCTCTTCAAACGTGAGATCGTCTCGCTCGGCTCGCTGGAACATCCGCGCGCCGAGTTCGAACTCGCCGCGGGAGCCGTTCCTTCCAAGCCCCTCACACGCCGCCACGAGGACCCGCCGAGAAGCGGTCGCGCACCGCGGCCGACGGACAAGCCGGGCCCGGCATCGGGGGAGGAGCCCAGGAAGGACTGACCCGCTGTCAGTGCTGTCGGTCACACTGGACGTGTGACGATAGGTGGACCGACATCTGCACAGAGTGACCTGTCCCTGGGGCGCGGCCACCACGACGACCAGGACGCTGCCGCCCGTGCGCACGAGGGCGCAGCCGCGCAAGACGATCAGCAACGACACCACGAGGCTAGAAAATCCGTGAACTTCACGCGTTGGAGCGCCCGGCTCCCCGGTACGCAGCGTCGCGCCGCAGCGAGGACGGACCGCGGCTCCGTGCCCGCGGCCCGCGGCGAGTACGACCAGCGGCCGGACCGCCTGCCTGACGCCACCGACGCCACCGAAGCCGACGACGCCCCTGGCGCGCCCGGCTCGCCCGCCGCGCCCACGCTGGAGCACTTCTCCGTGCGGGAGCTGCTCGGCCCACTGCCCGCCCTGGTCGCTCTCGTCCACGGCCCGGAGCACCGTGTGTCGTACGTCAACGACGCCTATGCCGCGGCGTTCGGCCCCCGTCCCGCAGGTGCCGTCGCCGCCGAAGCCTGCCCCGAGCTCGCCGAGCTGGGCCTGCTTCCGCTGATGGACCAGGTGCTGCGCAGCGGACGGCCCCGCACCGTGAAGTCCCGCCGTTTCCAGGGCGGCGGTTCGTACACGGTCACCTGCCTGCCCGCCGAGGCCCCGGGCCACGACGGCCAAGTCGTCAGCGGAGTCCTTGTCTTCGCCGCCGATGTCACGGACCACGCCGATGCCGCGGAGCGGCTGCGCACCAGCGAGCGCCGCCATCGCGAAACCGCCGTCACCCTGCAGCGCTCCCTGCTTCCGCAGGAGCTGGAGCAGCCCGACGACCTGCGGATCGCCGCCACGTACCAACCGGGCGGCACCGACGCCGCGGTCGGCGGCGACTGGTACGACGTGATCACCCTGGGGGCGGGCCGCACCGCCCTCGTCATCGGAGACGTCATGGGCCGCGGGGTGCGCGCCGCCGCCGTCATGGGCCAGCTGCGCACCGCCGTCCGCGCGTACGCCCGTCTCGACCTGCCCCCGCACGAAGTGCTGCAGCTGCTCGACGGACTGGCCGCCGAGATCGACGCCAGCCAGATCGCCACATGCGTCTACGCGGTGCACGACCCCAACGAGGGACGGCTCGTGTACGCGTCGGCGGGCCACCTGCCGATCCTCGTACGCGACGCGGACGGTGCGGTCCACCGCGCCGAGGAGCCGACGGGCCCCCCACTCGGCACCGGTGGCTGGATCCACACCTCCGGCACGATCGCCCTCCAGCCCGGCTCCACCGCCGTCCTCTACACGGACGGGCTCATCGAGCGGCGCGGCGAGGACATCGACGAAGGAGTTGCCGCTCTGGAGCGCGCGCTGGCGGGAGCGACCGGCACTCCCCAGGTGGTCTGCGACCGCCTCATCCGCTCCCTGGGCGTGACCGCAGAGCATGACGACGATGTCGCGGTCCTCGTCCTCCAGCACCCCACCCGCACGGGCTCGGACGCGGAGCTCTTCCACAACGCGGCACTGGAGCTGCTCGGCGGTGTCGAAGCGGCGCCCCGCGCGCGTGCCTTCGCTTCGGGGGTGCTGGCCTCCTGGCGTTTCCCCGGGGAGTTGCGCGATCTGGGTGTCCTCGCCGCGAGCGAGCTCGTGGCGAACTCGCTGCAGCACGGCACCCCACCCATGCGCCTGCGGCTCCGGCGCACCGACCGCCGCCTGATCATCGAGGTGACGGACGGGGATGACCATCTGCCGCGCCGCCGCCGCGCGGAAACGGAGGACGAGGCGGGCCGCGGGATCTCCATCGTCGCGACGATCGCCTCGTCCTGGGGGAGCCGCCGGACTCCTGGCGGCGGCAAAGCGGTGTGGTGCGAGTTCGCGCTCCCCGACCAGGAACTCGACCAGGAACTCGACCAGGTGCCCGACTAGGTCCTGTCCGGACAGGCTGCCTAGGCGGCGGCCTCGACCTTGCTCGGTGTGCCGTGCGTGTCGTGCTCGGGGCGGTGCTGAGCGACGATCCGCGACTTCGACGCGAGCGCGGGCCGGTCCTGTGCGGCCGTGAGGTTCCGCCCCAGCCTCATGGCCAGCACGGTGATACCGAGCGAGAAGAGCACGAACGTCACGATGTACGGACCGTGCAGCGACGCGCCCATCGGCCCGCCCACCGCCGGCCCGACCGCCAGCGCGAGCTGCTTGACCAGCGCGAACGCCGAGTTGTACTGCCCGACCATCGACTCCGGCGCCAGGTCGGCGACGAGCGGCGCCACGGTCGGCGACAGCATCGCCTCACCGAGTCCGAAGAGCGCGTACGTCGAGATGAACGCGGCCGTCGCCATCGTCTGGCTGCCGTGCCCGAGCCCCGCGTACCCCGCGACGAGCCACGCGACGGCCCAGATCAGACCGACCGCGGCGATCACTCGCGAGCGCCGCCGTTGCTCCACGAACTTCAGTACGAGGAACTGCGCGGCCACGATCACCGCGGTGTTCGCGGCCAGGGCGATGCCCAGCGTCGCCGGGTCGATCCCGGCGGCCTCCGTGCCGTATGCCGCCAGCCCCGACTCGAACTGCCCGTAGCAGGCGAAGAACAGCACGAAGCCCAGCACGGACAGCTGCACCATGGCGCGGTGCCCGAGCAGCGTCCGCAGCCCGCCCTTGGCCTTCGCCTCGGTGTTCTCGGGCCGAGTGTCCTGGATCGACGGCGCACCCGGCATCCGGACGGTCGCGGCGATCCCCGCCAGCACGACGAACATCGCCGCTTCGATGCCGAACAGCAGGGTGAAGCTGGCAGGCCGGCTCTCGTCGACGATCTGCCCGCCGATGAGACCACCGATTCCGAGCCCCAGGTTCTGCAGGAAGAACTGCATGGCGAACGCCCTGGTCCGGGTGGACGGGCTGGAGGCCCACACGATCATCGTCGCGAGCGCGGGCTGCATCACGGCGGTGCCGGCGCCCAGCAGCGCGGCGGAGAGCACGGCCGCCGGCACGCTGTCGGCCAGCCCCATGCTCAGCGCACCTGCGGAGGCCAGCAGCGCGGCCACGACCAGCACGGGCAGGGGCCCCCGCCGGTCGATGGCCCTCCCGGTGAAGGGGAGGACGACAAGCGCGGCCATGGCGAAGACGGCGAGCACGGCCCCCGCCGTACCGGCGCCCAGGTCCCGCACCTGAGCCACATACACATAGAGATACGGAACGGTGAACCCGAGCCCGAACGCGCTCAGCACGTTCCCTGCCTGGATCCGGCGCATCGCAGCGCCCATCGCCTTGGTCACACTCACCTGCTTCGGTTGGTCCGTCGAGCGGAGGACTGAAGTCTGAAGACTTCAACAGTAAAGTTAGAAGCTTAACAGTACACATCGAAGGACTTAGAAGCCAACCCGATGCATGGGATAGTGAGGCGCATGTCCGACACCCCCGAGCAGCCCGGCCGCCAGACGCAGGCCACGCAGGCCACTCAGCTCTCCACGGCCGCGCAGGAGCCGAGCCTCGACGAACAGATCGCGGCGTATCAGCGCGAGTTCCGGGACCTGGACCCCCAGGTGGAGAAGGTCGTCTCGGCCCTCGGCCGGCTCAACCGCCGGATGAACGTCGCGTACGGCCGCCAGGTCGCCGCCCTCGGCATCAGCAACGCCGAGTGGGAGGTCCTCAAGACCCTGGTCCTCTCCGGCGCCCCCTATCGCCTCGGCCCCGGCGAGCTCGCCAAGCGCCTCGGCCTCACTCCGGCTGCCATGACCCATCGCATCGACCGCATGGCGGGCGACGGCCTGGTCACCCGCGACCGCGACGAGACCAACCGGGTGCGCGTCATCGTCGAGCTGACGGACGAGGGGCGTTCGAAGTGGCTGGAGGCGATGCGCATGGCCACGAACTTCGAGGAGGACCTCCTCCAGGACCTGTCGAGCGAGGAGCGCGGAGTCCTGGGCGAGCTGCTCATCCGCGTCCTGCGCCGTGTGGAGCACACCCAGCCGGACGCGGGCGGCCGGCTCACCGATCTGGACTAGCCGCCCGGCTGCTTGGCTGCCCGGCCGCATGGTCAGGAAGGTCAGGGAGGTGGCCTGGGGAGTGGTCCGGAAGGTGTCCTGCAGATGGACGAACGGGCGAGTTGACACACCTCTGGTCGATCCGTAAGGTTCTTCGAGTTGTCACGGAGCCGGAACGGTTCTGCGACGGCCACTCCCGCCGCTCATGCGGCAACCAAACTCTGCACGATCTCCCAGCCGGGAAGAGTTTTGGCATGCCGAAATTCATTTCGATTGACTCGATTATGAGTCGCCCGGGAAATCCGCTAGAGTTTGAAACGTCGGAACGGCCCAACAGCCGGAAAGACAACCCCCTCTGACTGGGAGTCAGGCCCGAAAGGATCTGATAGAGTCGGAACCGCCGGAAAGGGAAACGCGAAAGCGAAGAACGG
>NZ_JBWKDT010000023.1:78581-138678 GCF_056435785.1 Streptomyces sp. NPDC043870 | reverse complement strand
CTTGCTCCCCTACTGGGGGAAAAAACGCAGACGCCTCCACCCCCCCCCCCCCCGCGCCCCCCCCCCCCCCCCCCCCCCCCCCCCCCCCCCCCCCCCGCCGCGCTGCGCGCGGCACCTCTGAATCTCTGCATCAGACTGCTTGCAGTTCCAGGAGGCCGGGATCATCGGCGAGCGAAGCGAGCACTTGAAGCCGTAGAGAAGGTTTCTACTCACTCCACCAACCGGCTTGGCGGACCGCGCTGTCAGAAGCGCAACAGGGCTGCAGTCGCGTCGTCGTGGCGCTTGCCCCGTGGCCATCGCTCGGCCTTCGGGTCGGAGTTCTCCATGGCACGGGTGCGGTCGATCAGGCTTTGGGGACCGTCGGCTTCGAGCTGATGCATTGCTTCGGGCCAGGTCATCTCGTGGAAGTCGTCCACCGGCCTTGCGGCTCCGTCCGTCAGCAGAGCCACGGCGGTGATGTCGGAGAGCGGGGCCGTGCCTGTCAGGGCTTCCTCGGCTGCCTTCGGGTCGTGACCTGCCACCCAATAGCCGTCAGCCTGATTCATCACGTCGCGCTGGGCGTAGGCGAGTTTGCGGCGCCTGTCCGTCTCGGTGAGCCCCTCCAAAGACGCTGCCATGCCGATGCGTTGGCTGGCGGTCACGTCGGATACGCGATGGTCGGCGATGGCTTGCAGTCCATCTGGCCCACTGATCACGATGGTTGAGTCGCTGAGTGCCAGCCACTCAAGTGACTCCCCGCGGACACGGGCCATGGCGACGGTCGCTGTCGGAGTCATGGGGTTGCTGAGATCGCAGGTCGATGCGTGCAGCTGACTCACGTGGTGGATGGAGTCCGCCAGGCACTCGGTCAGGCTGCTCTGCTTCTCGGTCGCCCTGCGGTGCAGATCCGTACCGAGCTGCTGGACGAACCACGGCACTCCGTGAACACATCCGGTGCTCAAGCCATCCGGGATGCCCGCGCCATCGAGTACGACTGCGACATCTGGGCTGGCGATGACGAAGTCTTCGTTCTCGCGGCCTGGCCTGGGTGAACTGGCGAACGAGACACGCATGTCAGGCGGCTTCGTGTCGAAGGATCTCGGTCACGGCTCGGGTGCCAGTGATCCGCTTGCTCCCGGCTTCGTAGTCACAGCCGATGACCATGGAGAACGGCTCGCTCCCGGCCTGCTCGTAGAGCTCTGCGAGGTGACCAGACAGGTAGTGGGCAACGCCCAGGGACCCGACTGCGTGCACACCGGCGATCAACAGGAAACTACCTTCACCGTCCGGCCTCGGCAGACGTCCGATATAGGCGACGTCCCCGCACTCCGGATCGCTCGGCTCGTCGCTCGGGGATGTGTAGACCTGCTGGCTTTCACGGTCGATCAGCGCCCACCTGCCGTCATCCAACATCTCGAATGACAGCCGGGGATCGGCCTCCAAGGCCGCGGCAGTGATCGGTGACGTCTTCGGCCCGCAGACGACCACCAGGCCCTCACGGTTGAGGTCGATAGCTCCGGAGGTGGGGATGTACTCAAGCTCTCCATCGAGCTGCATCCGGTGTGCCAGGTTGATCAGTTGCTGTCCTGTTGCACTGTCCTCCACGGCGACGAAGTCACGTTCGCCCGGTCGCTGCGGGACGGCGACGTGCACACGATCGACGCCGAGGAACGCACGCTCGGTCGGCGGGCCGGCGTCCTTGAGCTGGGCAACGCGAGCGCGGCTGACTCCCATGAGCTTGGCGACATCGGCCATGGACAGGCCGCTCTGACGCAGCCAGGCGATGCTCTCTTTGCGCATCCGGGACGTCTCCACGACGGCGGCTTGCAGCTCTTCCATCAGCTCAACTGCGGCCTTCACCCGAAGGCCGTGGTCCTTGATGGCTGCTACACGTCGGACTTCATCGATCATTGCCCGACGCCTCCGATCTGACGCAGGGCGGATGGCTTCACCCCCCGATGATAAGGGGGGCTTGACACTCGCGCCAGGCGGGTGCACCTTAGTGTTAACCCCCCCTTAGCAACCGCTGAGAGGGCGCCTCGGGTGATAAGCCCCCCTTATCGGCAGGAGTTGTCTTCATGCCTAGCTTCAAGATCGACACTTCGACCGCTGTTGTGTTCGTTGCGGTCGAGCCGAAGCACAAGGTGATCAACAAGGAGTCCGGCGAGATCGCCGTCGACCGCGAGACCAAGGCCAAGATGATGACGGTCGGCCTGACCATCGCGGACGAGGGCGAGGCCAACCTCTACACCGTCTCGGTGCCGGAGACCGGCGTCCCGGAGGGAATCACCCTCGGTATGCCGGTGAAGGTGGTCGGTCTCAAGGCCCGGGACTGGGAGAACACGTTCAACGGTGAGAAGCGGTTCGGGATCGCGTTCCGCGCGGTCGCGCTGGTCGCCCCCTCCGCGAAGGGCTGAGCCCCGGTGTCCGGCGGAGTGCTGTTAGCGCTGGCGGTCATAGCCGTCGCGCTGTTGATGGTGGCCCGGGTCAAGGCCCCGGCCGTCTACTGGATCCTGGTTGGCCTTCCGGCCGCGCTGTACCGGGTCCTGTCTTCCTACCGGCAGACCATGGAGGCCTGCGAGCTGACCGTGGCCCCGCCGTGGTGGCGGGTGTTCGCCAAGCGGGCCACCGGCACCGAGGAGCCCCGGCCCGGCATCCCGACGATCCGCGGAATCAGCCCGACCCGTACGGGACTTCGGCTGCGGCTTCGGCTGGCTGCGGGGCTGGAGCCGGAGGATGTGGTGAAGTCCGCGATCCGGCTGCGGCACGCCTGGGGCGTGTACTCGGTGCACGTGTCCGAGATCAAGCCGGGCGTGGTCGACCTGCGCATGACCGGCTTCGACATCCTCGCCCGGGTGCGGATGCCGCGCCGCCTGGCCCCCGGTCCGCTGGCCGCGGTGGTGGGGCTGCGGGAGGACGGTCTGCCGTTCGTCCGCGACTACACGGCCATCCCGCACAGTCTGACGCTGGGCGCCAACAAGTCGGGCAAGTCGATGCTGCAGCGCTGCCTGATCACCGGGCTTGCCCCGCTGCATGTGGCGCTGGTCGGCATCGACTGCAAGCGCGGTGTCGAACAGACCCCGTTCGCCCCGCGCCTGTCCGCCCTGGCGACCACCCCGGACGATGCGGATGGGCTGCTGGATGCCCTCGTCGGGGAGATGGAGGAGCGGTTCGACCTGCTGTGCCTGCACCAGGGGATCACGCCCGGCACGGCGTTGGAGGACATCACCTCCGACATCTGGGATCTGCCGAAGAAGATCCGGCCCGTCCCGATCGTGGTCCTGGTCGATGAGATCGCCGAACTGTTCCTGACCGCCTCCAAGACGGACGCGGCCCGCCGGGACCGCATGGTCACCCAGCTCGTCCGTCTGGCCCAGCTCTCCCGCGCGGTCGGTATCCATCTGGAGATCTGCGGGCAGCGCTTCGGCGCCGAACTCGGCAAGGGCGCGACCGCCCTGCGTGCTCAGCTCACCGGCCGTGTGGTGCACCGCTGCAACGACCGGCAGACCGCCGAAATGGGCCTGGGCGACATCGACGAACTCGCCGTCGTGGCAGCGACCAGCATCCCGGCCGAACGGCCCGGGCTCGCGATCGCCGGGGACTCCTCCGGCGGTTGGTCCCGCATCCGCACCCCCAGGACGAGCCTGGGTGAAGCCGCCGCCGTCTGCCGCGAGTTCGCCCACCTGACCCCGCACCTGCCGACGCTCGCCGCCTGGCGCCCCCAACCCGCGGAGCCCATCGAGGTCCTGGCCCCGGAGCCTGCTGCGGCTCCCAGCACCTCGTAACACCCCTGCCTCACCCCGGTCGGCGCGACCGCATCGCGCCAGGTCCCTACCCGAGCCATGCCCAAAACCCCGACAGGAGGCGCCTGCCATGGCTGCCAGGAAGACCACCGCCCGTGCGACCAGGGCGAAGAAGTGCCCGGACTGCAAGGGCACCGGCGAGACCACCGAAACGGTCCGCGTCGGCTCCGTCCGCAAGTCCCGCGAGACCACCGACCGGCAAGCCGCGCTGTGCCTGACCTGCTTCGGCACCGGCCACGCCACCAACTGACTGATCCCCGCCGGGGCTGGGCGGCAGGAGAACCCCCTTCCCCGCCCGGCCCTGGCCCCCACACCCCGAAGGAGGTGAAGACCATGACCCGATCGATCCGACCGGACGCAGTCCTGGTGCAGGCCGTGATCGCCGGAGCGCTGTCCTTCGCCCACCTGCATGACATCGCCGAAGCAGCCGGACAGCACGGCTGGAAAGCCTGGGCCTACCCCGTCTCCGTCGACCTGCTCCTCGTCGCCGCCTGGCGACGGCTGCGCACCCTGCGCACGACCGGTGCCCGTACCCGTGCGGCATGGACCTGGTTCGCTGTCGCGCTGGCCGCATCACTCGGTGCCAACGTCGCCACCGCGGGACTCCTCGACCTGAACGACGTGCCCGACTGGCTGCGCATCCTCGTCGCCGGATGGCCCGCCCTGGCCTTCCTCGGCGGCACCCTCCTGGTCCACACACCCACGACCGCCGAGCCCGACCCGGTGACAGTGCCGGCCGAATCGGCCCCCGCCCCCGCGCCCGTCGAGCCGGTGACGGATGCGGTCGAGACCGCCGAACCGGTCCCGGCTCTAACCGCACCCGTCATTGAGTCGGAACGGGAGTTGGAGCCGGTGAACGTGCCGCCCGCCCTGGTCGATCACGCCCGCAAGGTCGCCGATGCCCACCGCGCGCAGACCGGCTCCCCGATCGACTCGGACACCCTGCGCGACCGCCTCGGCCTGCCCGCACCGATGGCCTCCCAGCTCGCCGCCCAACTCGCCTGAACCGAAAGGAGACCCGCCCCATGGACGTCCCGCTGTGGTTCGCCCTGATCGTCGTCGGCTGGCTCGGCGTGAAGCTCACCCGCCCCCCGGCCTGGCTCGTCCTCGTGCTGCTCCTCGGCGGCTACCTCATCGCCGACAGCGTCCTCGCCCCCGCCATCGACACCGCCCTCAAGTAACCCCGCCCAGAAGGGAGAACACCCATGATCCGTCCCCGTATCCCGGTCAACCCGCTGCCCACCGGCATCGTCATGCCACTCGCTCAGCCCACGGCCATCGAGCAGCAGCACCACGCGGCCTGCGCGTGCCAGCACATCGCCACGGCCCCGGCTCCGGTGCCCGCTCCTGTGGCTGGTCCGTCGCTGCGGCTGACTCCGACCGGGCTTCTGGCCGTGGTCGGCGGCGGGGCTGCCGTGGTCCTGGTCGTCGGCGCGGTCCTGGTCTCGCTGCTCCTGGCCGTCGCCGTCACCGGCGTCTCGGTCGCGATCTGCGCCGTGGTCCTGCGCTCGCTCCTGAACGACTCCCGGCGCCCGATGTGCTGACCGGCCCTCCGGGCGGCCCTGAAACCGCCAAGTCTCCGCCGCCCGGACGGCCCAGCCCCTACCCGAACTCAACGATCCGGAAGGACTTCCCATCATGCCCCAGCACCGCCCTGCCCAGACCCGCGTGTGCCCGGCCTGCGACGGCTTCGCCTCCGTCGCCATCACCCTCGGCGGCCGCAACCGCGCCGGACACCTGAACACCATCACCGCCCACTGCAAGCCCTGCGACGGCACCGGCACCATCCCGGCCGCCCGCGCCCTGCTCCACACCGCGGCCACTGCCGCCTTCAACCGCCGCTGACATCCCTGGCCGGGGCCCTGCCCGCCACTGCGGCGGCCGGTGCCCCGGCCCTTCCCTTTCGGAGAGGAGGAACCCTCGTTGACCACGGCCACGACTGCACCGCCGGTGGGAGATCTCGCCTTCCTCGCCCGGCTGGGCACGATGCCCGCTCTCGTCCGCCAGCTGCGCGGCCTGGGCGGCTGCACCACCCCGATCCGGCTCGACGGCCACCGCACCGAGCATGCGCTGAACACCGCCACGGGCGAGATCGGCGCGGTACTGCATCACCTGGACGCGGCCGACATGCCCGCTGGGAACCTGCTGGTGCGCTGCAACAACCGCCGCGCCACGCGCTGTGCCTCGTGCGCGGAAACCTACCGTCGCGACACCTACCAGCTGATCACCGCCGGGCTCCGCGGCGGTAAAGGCACCCCGGAGGCGGTCGCCACCCACCCTCGCGTGTTCGCCACCTTCACCGCGCCTGGCTTCGGCCCCGTCCACAACCGCCCCACCAAGGGCCGCTGTCGCTGCGGTGCCCGGCACGCCGACGACGCACCTGAGTTAGGAATCCCGCTCGATCCTGAGTCGTACGACTACGAAGGCGCGGTGTTGTGGAACGCGCACGCCTCCAAGATCTGGGCCCGCTTCTCCATCTACCTGCGCCGCGAGGTCGCCAAGCGTGCCGGACTCAGTCAGCGGGAGTTCGCGGGGCATGCCCGGGTCTCGTTCGCCAAGGTCGCCGAGTACCAGCGGCGCGGCGCCATCCACTTCCACGCCGTGATCCGGCTCGACGGCCCCGCCGGTGGCGACACCCCGCCCCCGGCCTGGGGCACTGCCGAACTCCTCGCCGACGCGATCCGTGCCGCCGCTACCGCTGCCGAGGTGCCCGGCCCTGTCCTCGACGGCGGCGCCCACACGTTCGCCTTCGGCCGCCAGCTCGACATCCGCACCATCCGCACCGCCGACTTCGACGGATCGAACCAACTCACCGACAAGGCGGTCGCCGCCTACATCGCCAAGTACGCGACCAAGGGCGCCGAGACCGCGACTGGCACCCTTGATCGGCCGCTTCGGTTCCTCGCCGAGCTCGCCCGGATGAACCTCCCCGGGCACGCTGAGCGGCTGATCCGCACCGCTTGGGCACTCGGCGCCCGCAAGGACCTTGAAGAGCTCCGCCTGCGGGCTTGGGCTCACATGCTCGGCTTCCGCGGCCACTTCTCCACCAAGACCCGCCGCTACTCCACCACCCTCGGCGCCCTGCGCGCCGCCCGCGCCGAATGGCGACGCCTGCAAGCCGCCATCGCGCTCGGTGACCAAACGCCCGTGCCGGCCGATCCGGACAGTGACGACACCACCCTCGTCCTCGCCCACTGGACCTACGCCGGAACCGGCCTCACCCGCGGCGAGGAATGGCTCGCCGCCGCATTCACACCCGACGCCTCGGAAGGAGACACCGCCGCATGACCGACCGACTGCTCACCGTGGACCAGGTGGCCCAACTCCTGGGCACCACCGTCCGGTTCCCCCGGCGACTTATTGAGGAGCGTCGGATCACCTACGTGAAGGTCGGCCGACATGTCCGCATCCCCGAGAGCGCCGTTGCCGACTTCGTCACGGCACACACTGTCGAGCCGGTGACGGCCCGGCGCGCCACCCTTCGGAGGGCTGCCTGATGGCCAACAAGAAGGGCAACCGTCGACGCTTCGGCGCGGTGCGCCAGCTGAAGTCGGGCCGATGGCAGGCGCGCTACCGCGACCCGGCCACGGGACAGCTCCGCAGCGCAGAAAAGACCTACACGACCAAGACCGACGCTGAGGTGGCGCTGACGCACATCGAGGCCGACATCTCCCGTGGGCAGTGGGACGACCCAGGCAAGGGGGCCGTTCTCTTCGCTGAGTACGCGGACGCATGGCTGCGGGACCGAAAGCTGGCCGACCGCAGCAGGGAGCGCAATGAGGCGGTGATCCGGCTCCACATCAAGCCGACATTCGGCGCTGGGACTCTGGCAGACGTCACCACATCACGCGTCCGGGCCTGGCGCGGGAACCTACTCGCTGAGGGCGTGGGGGAGCCGACCGTCGTCAAGGCATATCAGATCTTGCGCGCCATGATGACTACGGCCGTGGACGATGAGCTGATCCGCCGCAACCCCTGCCGGGTCAGGGGAGCCGACCGGTACGACGTGCCCGAACGGCCGGTGTTGACTGTGGCTGAGGTGTACGCCGTGGCCGATGCCATCGTCCCGCGCTACCGCCTGCTCGTGCTGCTGGCAGCCTTCACGACCCTGCGGTTCGGTGAGCTGGCGTCGCTTCGCCGCCGTGACATCGACGTCTCCGGGCGCGTCGTCCTGGTCCAGCGGGCGCAAGCGGAGATGCAGAATGGCAAGCTCTTCGACAAGGCTCCCAAGTCGGCGGCTGGCGTCCGGCCCGTCGCTTTCCCTGACGAGATCCTGGCCGATGTGACCCAGCATCTGGAGCGCTTTGCGGGTGCTGGCAAGGATGGCCATGTCTTCCTCGGGCCGCAGGGCGGCCGCCTCCGTCGCAGCAACTTCCGGGACGACTGGATCAAGGCGCGCACGAAGGCGGGCATCTCTGCTGGCGTCCACTTCCACGATCTGCGGCACACCGGAAACACCTTGGTCGCTGCTGGGGCCAGCACGCGCGAGCTGATGACCCGCATGGGCCACAGCACTGCACGGGCCGCGTTGATCTATCAGCACATGACCGCCGACCGTGACCGTGCCATCGCTGATCGCCTCGGCGCGATGATCCGCCAGCGACAGGGCGACGCGGAGTCCTAGTGGCACGTGCGTGGCACGCCCACGATCATGCGAAAGGGCCAGTTCCAGAGGATCAAGCCTCTGAACTGGCCCTTACTGCTGTGCCCCCGGCAGGATTCGAACCTGCGACACCCGCTTTAGGAGAGCGGTGCTCTATCCCCTGAGCTACGGAGGCGTGGCCGGCCGGTGTGGCGGGCAGCCGTGGACAGGGTAGCGGATGGGGGCAGCGCGGTGCTGGCGGTGGGTGGGTGAGCGGAGCGGCGCGGCTGGGTGAGGGAAGGGCCGGATGCGCAAACGATCAATGACTCTGTGTTATATAGTCCGCCGCAACGTGTAGGTAAGGGGATCGTGGATGACCAATTCCGCCCCACTGGTCTCCGTCCTGGCGGATGTCAGTGAGCTGAGCGACGCAGAGCTGGCCGAGCTGCCGGACACCGTGTTCGGCGCCATCATGTCGCGGCTCAGGGACGACGTGCTGCATCCCTCCGGCGAGCCCGTGTCCGCCTTCACGTCGGCGCTCAATCAGCTTCCCTGAGACCTGTTGTGACGTTCCGCCAGTATCTGCTGAAGCTGCATGGGCGGTGCAATCTCTCGTGCACGTACTGCTACGTGTACGAGGCCGCCGACCGGAGCTGGCGTGCGAAGCCCCGTCGAATGGAACTGGCGACCGTACGACAGGTGGCCGGGCGGATCGCCGAGTACCGGCGGAGCGCGGAGACGGCCGGGAGCGCGTCCGGGATCGCCGTCACGTTGCACGGTGGGGAGCCCCTGCTCGTCGGGGCGGGGCATCTCGACGAGACCCTGACCCTGTTGCGGGGCGCCCTGGACCGGACCGCGGGGGGCGTCGCGTACGGGGTGCAGACCAACGGGGTGCTGTTACGGGACGACCCGGAGCTGCTCCGGGTGCTGCACCGGCACGGTGTGCGGGTCGGGGTCAGTGTGGACGGGACCGCTGCCGATCATGACCGCTACCGGCGGTTCGCCGACGGGCGGGGGAGTCACGCGGCGGTCGCGCAGGCGCTGCGGATCCTCGGGGCCGAGGAGAACCGGGTCCTGTTCAGCGGGGTGCTGTGCACGGTCGATCCGACGACCGACCCGGTGGCGACCTACGAGGCGCTGCTGGAGTTCGCGCCGCCCCGGATGGACCTGCTGCTGCCGCACGGGACCTGGGGCAACCCGCCGCCCGGACTGCGGGGCCGGGTGCCCCCGGCCTCCCCGCCCGTACCGAATCCCGTATCCCGTTCCGCACCGCAGCCCCTGCCGGATCCCGCCCCGACTCCTGTGCCGGAACCTGGACCGGAAGGGACGGGGACTCCGTACGCCGACTGGCTCTGTGCCGTGTTCGACCGCTGGTACGGGGCCCCGCGCCGGGAGACCGGGATCCGGCTGTTCGAGGAGCTGATCGTGCTTCTGCTCGGCGGCCGGGCGAGCAGCGAGATGGTGGGAACGGGACCCGCGGACCTCGTGGTCGTGGAGACGGACGGGTCGCTGGAGCTGGCCGACAGTCTGAAGGCGGCGTACGACGGGGCGGCGTTCACGGGGCTCGGCGTGTTCAGGGACTCCTTCGCCGAGGCCGCCCGGCATCCGGCCTTCCGGACGCCGCGTGCCGCGCCCGTCTGTGCGCGCTGCCCGTTCTCGGGGGTCTGCGGCGGCGGGCTGTACGCGCACCGCCACCGGCCGGGAGCGGAAGATCCCTTCGGGCATCCCACCGTGTACTGCCACGACATGGCCGTCCTCATCGACCACATCCGGCGGCGCCTGGAAGCCGACGTCGCCGCGTTCCGAGCCGAACGGCGTACGACCCGGAAAGCGATGGCCCGGTGACCGTGACCTCCCCGCACCTCATCCCGCGCCGGACCTTCCTCGCCCTCGCCCGCGGGCGCGGCGGCCCGGACGCCGTCGCCGTACTGCGGGCCGGGCAGCTGAGCAAGCGGCGGCTGCTGCTGAGCGCGGTGCGCAGGGTCGCCGAGGAGCGGCGGCCCAAGGCGGCCCGTGAGGCGCGGCTCGCCGAGACGTACGAGGAGTTCCGGCGGATCGGGCAGCGGTCCCGCGAGCGCTGGGAGGCGGTGCTGCTCCAGCCGTATCTCGACCTGTGGGCCGCTGGCTGTCTGCGCAGGCTGTACGGCGAGGAGGACGGCGAGCCGCAGCTGCGGGAGCTCGCGGAGTTCCTGCGGGCGCCGGGGTCCGTCGTACGGCTGGAGGCCGCAGGACACCGGCTCACCCTGCGGATCGACGACCGGGGGCCGTACCGGCAGGCGCACGGGGAGCCCGTGCCCGGGCCGCTCGACCCGGACGAGCTGCGCGTGTGGGAGGGGCTGCTCGCCGAGGCGTGGCGGCTGCTCGCCCACCGGCACCCCTGGTACGCGGAGGCGGTGGGCGCGGGCCTGTCCACCCTGGTGCCGCTGCTGCCGGGGCCCGACGGGACCGCCGTGTCCTCGGCCGTACGGCGCGGCTACGGCGCGGTCGGGGTGTCGCTGCCGTCCGACCCGCAGCGGCTCGCCCTCGCCCTGGTCCACGAGTTCCTGCACATCCAGCTCGGGGCGCTGCTCGATCTCGTACCGCTGCACTCGCCGGACTCGGGGGCCCGGTACGACGCGCCGTGGCGGCCCGATCCCCGGCCGGCCGGGGCGCTGCTCCAGGGGACGTACGCGCATCTGGGGGTTTCGGACTTCTGGCGTGCCGAGCCCGGCGCGGGCGCCGCGGAGCAGTACGCGCACTGGCGCGGCCGTACCCTCGAAGCCGCCGACACCCTGCTGGGCAGCGGTGAACTCACCGACGACGGGCGGGAGTTCGTGGGAGAGCTGCGCCGGACGCTCATCGAGTGGTAGCCGGAACCGCACCGACCGGTAGGCGAGTTCTGGCCAGAACGTGACGGGCGGCTTAGCGGATCCGCGCAGAGGGCAATAACCAGCAAACCCAAAGGGTATTGAGCCCCTGCCGGGGCGCTGTGAGTCTGCGTTGAGCAGCCGGAGTCATGGGGGAGCCGGTGGGGCCGTACTTCTTCCTGAGTTACGCCAGGGACGACGACAAAGACGCGTACGTGCACCAGTTCTACGACGACCTCTGCGCGCAGATCATCGAGCTCTCCAACAGCGCGGCCCAGGTCCCCATCGGATTCCGCGACAACAGCTCGATCCGGATCGGTGAGCACTGGAGCGAGCAGCTCGAGATCGCCCTGGGCAGCTGCCACTCCATGGTGGCGCTCTACTCCCCGGCCTACTTCCGCAGCATGTGGTGCTCGCGCGAGGCGGGCGTGATGATGCGCCGCGCCGGCCAGTACTTCGCGCGCACCCAGCGGGGCTCCTCGGCGCTGATCCCCGTGCTGTGGCAGCCCGTCGAGGTACCGCAGGAGGTGTCCCACATCCAGTACCTGACCGACGGCTTCGGCTCCTGGTACGCGGACGCCGGGCTGCAGCGCCTCCTCCAGCGGGCGCCCACGGGAGAGGACTACAAGGGCGCGGTCCGGCTGATCGCCCAGCGTGTGCTGGACGTCGCCCAGAACGAGGAGCTGCCCGTGCCCGAGCAGCCGGTCCGGCTGGCACAGGAGCCGTTGTCGTTCCAGCCGCGGACCGAGCCGACCAGGCCGGGCAGCACCGTGCAGTTCTTCGTCGCCGCGAGCACTGCCGACTCGGCCCCCGGGCACCGCCGCGGCGCGCCCTACTACGGCCCTGCCGGGCTGGACTGGAATCCGTACCACCCGCAGCAGGAGTACCCGCTCTACCAGCAGGCCCAGCGTCTGGTGACGGCGCAGGGGTACGGGACGGCCTACCGCGAGGTGGGATCCGGCCTCACCCGGCAGCTCAACCAGGCCTGGCGCGACGACCAGGTGACGATCCTGCTCGTGGACGCGTGGAGCGCGCCCGGCGCGCCCTACCGTCAGCCGCTGGAGCAGTTCGACCGCACCGAGCATCCCGCGACGGGCGTCCTGGTGCCGTGCCATCCCCGGGAGGAGCGGGACCGGGACGAGCTGTGGATCAAGGTCTCCGAGGTCTTCGAGCGCAAGTCGTCCCGGGGCATGCACGACCGGCAGTTCCAGCTCCGCGTCTGCTTCGACGACTTCAAGAAGGCGCTGGGCCAGATGGTGTCCGCCGCGCAGAACAATCTGATCCGCAAGCGGCACGCCGCCCCGCCGCCCGGTGACGACGGGGACGGCGGCGCGACCGCCGTCCGGCCGATCCTGCGCGGCCCCAGCAGCGGCCCGAAGGGCGGGGCCCGGGCGGGCGGCGGCACTCCGTCCGGCGGAAGCGGCACGCCCGGGAGCGGCACTTCCGGGAGCGGTACGCCCGCGGCCCGCCCGCCCCGCTGGTCCGGTGGCCGCGCGCACATTCCGTACGACCCGTATGCCTACGACCCGTACCCGTACCCGTATCCGCACAGCTCGCATGATCCGCTCGGCCGTCGCCGTGAGGGAGGACCAGGACGATGAAGAGCGCAGGCACACGCGAGCCCGGCACCGCGGGCACGGACGCGCCCGCCACCGCGGCCGGGGACGAGCCCGGCACGGTCGTCACGTTCTACTCGTTCAAGGGCGGAGTGGGCCGGACGATGGCGCTCGTCAACACCGCCTGGATCCTCGCCGGGAACGGGCTGCGGGTGCTGATGGTCGACTGGGACCTGGAGGCGCCCGGACTGCACCGCTACTTCCACCCCCTGCTCACCGACCCCGAACTCAGCTCCACCGACGGTGTCATCGACCTCATCCGCGACTACGCGATGCGCGCGGACGAGCCGGGTCCGGGACCGGGTCCGGGTCCGGGCGGGACCGGGGACAGGACGGCCGAGCAGGACCGGGCCCGGTGGTTCCGTGAGCGCTGCGACGTGGACCGGTGCATCGTCGGCGTCCGGGAGGACTTCCCCGACGGTGGGCGGCTGGACTTCCTGCCCGCGGGCCTCCAGGACGACGGCTACTCGGCGGCCGTGTCCACCTTCGACTGGGACCACTTCTACACCCGGCTGCGCGGCGCCGCCTTCCTCACCGCGCTCCGCGACGAGCTGCGCGGCCGCTACGACTACGTCCTGATCGACAGCCGCACGGGCCTGTCCGACACGGCCGGCATCTGCACGGTCCTGCTGCCCGACGTGGTCACCGTCTGCTTCACCCTCAGCGCCCAGTCCATCCAGGGCGCGGCGGCCGTCGCCGAGTCCGTCCGCGCCCAGGTCACCAACCGGCCGGTCCGGATCCTGCCCGCGCCGATGCGCGTCGAGTACGCGGAGCAGAAGAAGCTGGAGGCGGGCCGCGATCTCGCGCGCAGCCGCTTCCTGTCGTTCCTCGACGGCATGAGCAGGGACGAACGCGACCGCTACTGGGGCGATGTGGAGATCCCGTACCGGCCGTTCTTCGCGTACGAGGAGATCCCCGCGCCGGTCGGCGACCGGCCGCACCAGGGCACCAGCCTGCTCGCCGCGTCGGAGCGGCTCACCGGGCGGCTCACCGGCGGCCGGGTGACCCGTCAGCGGCCGATGCCGGAGACCCGGCGGCGCGCGCTGCTGTCCCTGTACGAGCGGACCAAACCGCCCGTGCCCTCCGACCTGTTCCTCAGCTACGCGCCGGCCGACCGGATGTGGGCGGAGTGGATCGCCGCCCGGCTCCGCGCACTCGGCTACCAGACGGTGATGAGCGGCGCCGCCGAGCACGCGGGCTCCGACGCGCAGACCGAGGTGCGCCGCGCGCTGGAGGGCTCGGGGCGGATCGTCGTGCTGCTCTCTCCCGACTACGTCCGGCTGCCGCACGCGCACGAGGTGTGGAAGTCCGTCTCGGCCCGTGACCCGGAGGCGTCGCAGCGGATGCTGATCCCCGTCCGCATCCATCCGGCCCCGCTGCCCGTGCCGTTCGGCGATCTGGTCGCCGTCGATCTCGTCGAGCGCGACGACCAGGGCGAGGCGGAGGCCGCGCTGCTGGCGGCGGTGGGGCGGCCCGACCCGCTGGCCGGTGAGCCCGTACGGCCCGCGGGCGCGGACGACGACCAAGGGCCGCGCTACCCCGGCACGCCGCCGCCGGTGTGGCATGTGCCCACCCGCAACGCGGCGTTCACCGGGCGCGGGCGGACGCTGGAGGAGATGCGCGACGGGTTCGCGGCGGGCGGTCCCCTGGGCGGGCCGCCGCAGGCCGTGTTCGGCATGGGAGGGGTGGGCAAGACCCAGGTCGCCATCGAGTACGCGCACCGCTTCGCCGCCGACTACGACGTGGTCTGGTGGATCAACGCCGGCCAGTCGAGTCTCGTACGGCAGGAACTGGCCGCGCTCGCCGCCCGGTTGGGGCTGCCGTCGGGGGACGACGTGGAGACCACGTCCAACCGGGTGCTGGACGCGCTGCGGCAGGGCCGTCCGTACCGGCGCTGGCTGCTGGTCTTCGACAACGCGGAGCATCCGGAGGAGCTCGCCCCGCTGATCCCGGCCGGAACCGGGCATGTACTGGTGACCTCGCGCAACCGGGCCTGGGCGGACCGGGCCTCGCAGGTCGAGGTGGAGGTGTTCGCCCGCGAGGAGTCCGTACGGCTGCTGCAGCGGCAGAACCCGGATCTGCCGGAGACGGACGCGGCGCAGGTCGCGGAGGCGCTCGGCGATCTGCCGCTCGCCATCGCCCAGGCCGCGGCCTGGCTGGAGCAGTCCGCGATGCCGGTGGAGACCTATCTGGAGCTGCTGAGCACCCAGCTCGCGACGATGCTGGAGCAGGAGCCGGCCACCACCTACCCGCGGTCCGCGGCGGCGACCTGGCTGCTGGCGCTCGCCAAGGTCCGCGAATCGATGCCGGCGGCCGCCCAACTGCTGGAGATCTGCGCGTTCTTCGGCCCGGACCCCATCCCGATGTGGACGCTGTACGGGCAGAAGACGGCGGAGCTGCTGGCGCGGCACGACCGGCGCCTGGTCCACTCGGTCCGGATGGGCGCCCTGTTCGCCGAGATCAACCGGTACGGACTCGCCCGCACCAACCAGAGCGACAAGACCATCAGTGTGCACCGGCTGGTGCAGGAGGTGCTGCGCGCCCAGCTCCCGCGCGAGCGGTGGCCCGTCATGCGCGCCCATGTCCACGCGATCCTCGCCGAGGCCAACCCGAGGAACATGGAGGACCCGGCCTCCTGGGACCGGCACGCCTCGCTGCTGCCGCACATGAAGCCGTCGCGCGCCTTCGCCAGCGAGGACGACGCGGTGCGTCGCTGGATCGCCGACTCCGTGCGCTATCTGTGGCGGCGCTCCAACCACAGCGCCGCGGTGGAGACGGCGGAGCGCGCCCTGGCCGTCTGGGAGCCGGTCTTCGGCGAGGACGACGCGCTCGTGATCTATCTGCGCACGCAGTACGCCAACGCGCTGCGCTCCAGCGGCCGGCTGGAGGAGGCGTACGCGATGGACGAGCAGGCGCTGCGCCGCGCCCGCGAGGTGCTCGGCCCCGACGACTACTACACGCTGGTCGCCGCCGCGAACCTCGGCGCGGATCTGCGCGGCAAGGGCGCCTACAGCCAGGCGCGGGACATCGACCGTGAGACGTACGCGGTGAGCCGGCGGGTCTACGACGCCGGTGAGGAGCGCCTGCTGATGGCCGCCAACAATCTCGCCGTCTCGCTGTTCCTGGTCGGTGACCGGTGGGGGGCCCGCGACCTCGACCGGGAGGTGTGGGAGACCCGCAAGGAGGTCCTCGGCAAGGATCATCCGTACACGCTCACCTCGGCCAGCAACTACGCACGCGGGCTGCGCGAGACCGGATCGGTGAACGAGGCGCTGCGGCTGCTGCAGGAGACGGTCAAGGCGTTCCGCGAGAAGACCGGCGACCGGCATCCCGAGACCCTGCAGGCCGCCCGCAACCTCTCCGCGGTGCTGCGCCGCACCGGCCGGTACGAGGAGGCCAGGGCGCTCAGCACCGAGAACTACGACATCTCGATGTCCGTGCTCGGCCCCGACCACCCGGACACCCTCTCGGCGGCCACGAACCTGGCCTGCGCCCTGGTCGCCACGGGGGATGCGCAGGGGGCGCGGGATCTCGCCAGGGAGGCGCTGAACCGGCACCGGACCCAGCTCGGCGAGCGGCATCCGTTCGCCCTGGCGTGTGCGAACAACCTGGCCGTCTATCTGCGGCTGACGGGCGAGCGGGAGGCGGCCCTCGCGCTGTCGCGCAGGACGCTGCAGCAGTACCGGGAGGTGCTCGGACGCGACAATCCGTACACCCTGACGAGCATGATGAACCACGCCACCGACCTGGTCGCGGACGGCGATCTCGAAGGCGCGGTCCGGCTGGGGCGTGAGGCCTACGACGACTTCGTCCGGATACTCAGCGCGGACCACTACGACGCGATCGGCTGCGCGTCGAACCTCGCGATCGATCTGCGGGACTCCGGGGCGGCGGAGGAGGCGCGGGCGCTGCACGAGGACGCGCTGGCGCGGGCGCGGGTGACCATGGGGCCGGAGCATCCGACGACGCGGGCGGTGAAGGACTGGATGCGGCTCGACTCCGACATCGAGCCGCCGGCCACGTAGCGACTGCCCGGTGGATCAGGCAGCCCTGCGAGATCCGCCGGAGGGACCCTGCGGGACCATGGACCAGCCTTGACGGGGTGCGGGGCGGAACATAGCGTCGGCCCCTGCTGAGCAAGCGCTTAGGGAGGGAACCGAACGTGCCGCACCCCCAGGACTCCGCAGGTCTCGTCCAGGACTACGCGGGTCTCCTCACCGCGCCCGGGGCGCCCTTCGCCGCCGTGGACGGGGTGTACGTGTCCGGACCGCGCACGCTGCGCGAGTTCGTCGAGGCCACCTGGGCGTTCGGGGACCGGCCGTTCCTGGTGGCGGAGAGCGGGACGTACACGTACGGGGAGTTCTTCGCGGCCGCTTCGTCGCTGGCAGGACGGCTCGTCGAGGTGTACGGGCTGCGGCCCGGCGACCGGGCCGTCGTGGCGATGCGCAACCACCCCGAATGGCAGATCGCCTTCTGGGCGGCGCAGCTGGCCGGTCTGGTGGCCGTGCCGCTGAACGCCTGGTGGACCGAGGAGGAGTTCGCGTACGCCCTCGACGACTGCACGCCCGGCGTGCTGCTCGTCGACGGGGAGCGGCTGCCGAGGGTGGAGAAGTGGGCGCGCGGGCGGGTGCCCGTCGTCGTCTTCCACCACGACGGGCCGGCCGGTGAGGGCGTGGAGCGCTACGAGGACCTCCCTGCCCCCGACCCTGCCGCCGCGCCGCCGGACGTGGAGGTGCGCGCCGAGGACGACGCCACGATCATCTACACCTCCGGGACCACCGGCCGGCCCAAGGGCGCCGTCGCCACCCAGCTCGCCCAGGCCGGGGCCGCGATGAACCCCCGCTACACCGCGGCGGCCTCCGCGCTCGCGCGGGGCGTCCTCCCCGGGCAGGGGCCCGCGCCGGTGAGCCTCATGACCTTCCCCTTCTTCCATGTGGCGGCCTTCACCACGCTGTACTCGGTGATGGCCGTCGGCGGGACGCTCGTCCTCATGCGCAAGTGGGACGCCGGCCGGGCGCTCGCGCTGATCGGGAAGCACGGCGTCACGCACTACTCCGGTGTGCCCACGACCGCGCTCCAGCTGCTGGACGCCGCGGAACGCGAAGATGCCGCGCTGGAGACCCTCACGCACCTCAACACGGGCGGGGCCGCCGCGCCGCCCGGTCTCGTCGCGCGGCTCACCGCCCGCTACGGGCAGCGGATCGAGCCCCGCAACGGCTACGGGCTGACCGAGACCAGCGGGGGAGTGACGGCCAACTTCGGTGCCGAGTACCGGCAGTTCCCGGACAGTGCCGGGCGGCCCACCCCGGCCACCGAGGTGCGGATCGCCGGGCCGGACGGCGAGGCACTGCCGGAGGGCGAGGCCGGTGAGCTGTGGCTGCGCGGGCAGTCCCTGGTGCGCGGGTACTGGGGCGACGAGGACGCGACGCGTAAGGCGTTCACGCCGGACGGCTGGTTCAGGACCGGCGACGTCGCGACCGTGCGGGACGGCCGGGTCTCGATCGTCGACCGGCTCAAGGACATGGTCGTCCGCGGCGGCGAGAACGTGTACTGCGTCGAGGTCGAGGCCGCCCTGCACGACCATCCGGACGTGGCCGACGCCGCCGTCCTGGGCGTTCCGCACCCCGTCCTCGGGGAGGAGGTCGCCGCAGTGGTCCAGCGCCGGCCGGGCGCCACGGTCACCGCCGGTGAACTGCGGGCGCACGTCGGCAGGACCCTGGCCGCGTTCAAGGTGCCGGCGCATGTCGTCGTGGGGGACGAGTCCCTGCCCCGCAATCCCACCGGGAAGATCCTCAAGCGGGAGCTGCGCGGGCCGCTCGCGGAGCGGCTCGGCAAGGGCTGACCCGGCAACCCGGGAACGGCTGACCGAGCAACCGCCCGGAACGGCTGATCGAGCAGCAGCCCGGAACGGCTGACCCGGCAGCCCGGGAGCAGCTGGCCGGGCAGGTCAGGAACGGGTGACGCGCACCCGGTAGGTGCCCTTCGCGCTCTCCGACAGCACCGTGATCCGGATCTTGTTGCTGCGGTCGGTGAACGACTCGCCCGGCCGGTACGGGGCGTCCGACAGTTCGGCGTGCACATTGGGCCGCCGGGTGCAGCCGCCGCTGTCCTTGTCGCTGTCGACGACCGACACCGGCCCCTGACCGGTGTCGATGTCCGTCTCGACGCGGTAGACGAGGACCCCCGGCTCGCAGACGGCCTCGTCGTTGCCCGCCCGGGTGCGGACCTCCACGGCGTAGCCGGAGTCGGCGGCGAACGGGACGAAGACCAGTTTGCGGCCGCCCCTGGTGGCCAGCGGGGTCAGCTCGTACTCGCTGCTGCCGGGCTCGGAGGCGCAGCCGACCTGGTTGTTGTCGAGCCAGCCCAGCTTCCATTTGTGCCAGCCGAGCAGATCGTTGTTGGCGCCCCAGTCCTCGGACATGATGTCCCAGTGGCCGACCGCGCCGCCGCCCTCCGAGGTGTAGAGATCGGGCAGGCCGAAGACATGGCCGTTCTCATGGGGCAGCACCCGGTAGCCCGTCTCGGAGTAGGTACCCGAGCCGTCGTCCTGACGGCTGTAGATGAACGAGGTGTTCCCCAGCGCCACCCCGTCCGCGTAGGGTGCGTCCGGGTTGCCGGAGAAGGTCACGGACAGCACGGTGTCCAGCGCCGAAGGACCCGCGTTCGGCGTGACCAGGATGTTGACCAGGTCGTACGCGCTGAAGTCCACCTGGTGGTCGGTGGCGGCCACGATGTCCTGCACGAGCTGGCGGTAGCCAGGCTCGTACGGTGCTCCGCGCTCTATCCCGTACGCGGCGAACGGCATGGGCATCCGCAGCCAGTGCGGGAGCGGGACCTCGGGACGGTAGACGAGACGCCCGTACGAACTGGTGGCGTACCACTGCTCGGTCTGCGGGAAGAACTCCCCGAAGCGGTCCAGGGCGGTGCCCGCCCCCTCCGCGTCCGGGAAGTCGATCATCAGGTTGAGCGCGCGGACCTCGCCTTTGGAGCGTGCGTAGCCGGGCGGCGTCGGTACGCCCTCCGACATCTGGACGCCCATGGTGGAGGCGATACGGCACGGGCCGAGCGCCGACTCGTCGGCCGTGGCCACCGGTCCGGCCTGGGCGCGCGAAGGACCTGGGAGGGTCGAGCTCGCCGAGGTCAGCGCGGCGAGGGAGAGCACCGCTGCAGCGCCGAGCACGCCCGGTCTGCGTATCCGGCGGCGGGTGTGCTGCATGCGTCGTCCGCCTTCGGGTCCGCGGCAGCCGGCCGGTCCCGCGCTGCGCTCCGTTCGATCAGCCTGATTCGGGCGGTGGGAGGGCGCGCGCCGGGTGAGCCGATCGTGCGACACGGCGGACAGGCGAGTATGACCCAGGTCACATGGATTCTTTTCCGGACCGGGAAATATCCGGGGAGTGACTCCCCGTTTGCATGGGTGTCCCCACGAACCGGGGACGAGGTCCCCGGTTATGCGGGGGTGTTGTGACTCGACATGACCAGAGAGCCAGAGAGGGAGTGGAGCCGTGAACTCCGCCACCGACACCGCGGTGCGCCGCGCATCCCGGCCGCGGGCCGACGCGCTGCGCAACCGGGAGCGGATCGTGACGGCGGCCCGCGAGATGTTCGTCGAGTTCGGCCCCGAAGTGCCGCTCGACGAGGTCGCCCGCCGCGCCGGCGTCGGCAACGCGACCCTCTACCGGAACTTCGCGGACCGGGCCGCCCTCGTCCACGAGGTCGTCCTCTCCGTCATGCGCCGCACCACGGACCGGGCGGAGGAGGCGGTCGCCGAGGAGGCGGACCCCTTCGCCGCGCTGAGCCGCTTCACCCACGCCGCCGCCGACGAGCGGATCGGCGCCCTGTGCCCGATGCTGTCCGGCGGCTTCGACCGGGACCACCCCGAACTGCTCGCCGAGCGCGACCGGCTCGAAGGGGCCGTCCAGGGTCTCGTCCGGCGCGCACAGGCCGCGGGCCGGCTCCGTACGGACATCGCCGTCGGAGACCTGATGGTGGCGCTCTCCCAGCTCACCCGGCCGCTGCCGGGCACCGGTTGCCCGGAGTTCGACCAGTTCACCCACCGCCATCTGCAGTTGTTCCTCGACGGACTCGAAGCGCCCGCGCGCTCCGAACTCCCGGGCGCGGCCGTGACCTTGGAGGACCTGCGAAGCAAGCCCTGACCCGGGCGCCGGCCCGGCGCGCGCCGTGACCCGTCGTACGCGACCTCCTCGGCCCGCCCCGCACTGACGACATCCCACCCCCGGCTGACGACAGCCGACCCCGTACTCAGACAGTTCACCGCCGGCTGGCGACAGCCGGCGCCGTACTGGCGACAGTTCGCCCCCTCTGACGACCTTTTTTAACCACTTCGCACCCTTAGGTGGCTTCCCCCATGTCAAAAACGGCCGAGACTCACCTCCCGGACGCCGTCCGCCCCGATCCGAGTCGCTGGAAAGCGCTCGTCTTCATAGCCCTGGCCCAGCTCATGGTCGTGCTCGACGCGACGATCGTGAACATCGCGCTGCCCTCCGCCCAACAGGACCTGGGGATCTCGGACGGCAACCGCCAGTGGGTCATCACCGCCTACGCCCTCGCCTTCGGCGGACTGCTGCTGTTCGGCGGACGCATCGCCGACCTGTGGGGCCGCAAGCGCACCTTCGTCGTCGGTCTGCTCGGCTTCGCCGCCGCGTCCGCGCTCGGCGGCGCCGCGACCGGCGAGGCCATGCTGCTCGGGTCGCGCGCCCTGCAGGGTGCCTTCGGCGCGCTGCTCGCCCCGGCCGCCCTGTCGCTGCTCGCGGTGATGTTCACCGACGCCAAGGAGCGGGCCAAGGCCTTCGGCATCTACGGTGCGATCGCCGGCGGTGGCGGCGCGGTCGGTCTGATCCTCGGTGGCTTCCTGACCGAATACCTGGACTGGCGCTGGACGTTCTACGTCAACATCCCCTTCGCGATCGTCGCCGCGGCGGGCGCGTACTTCGTCATCCGCGAGCCGGCCGGCGGCCGTAACCGCTCGCCGCTCGACATCCCCGGCGTCATCCTGTCCACCCTCGGTCTGGTGGCGCTGGTCTACGGCTTCACGCGCGCCGAGTCCGACGGCTGGTCGGACGTGACGACGATCGGCCTGTTCGTCGCCTCCGCCGTGCTGCTCGCCGCCTTCGTCGCGGTCGAGGCCCGGGTGAAGTCGCCGCTGCTGCCGCTGCGCGTCCTGACCGAGCGCAACCGCGGCGGTGTCTACCTCTCGCTCGGTCTCGCCATCATCGCGATGTTCGGCCTCTTCCTCTTCCTCACCTACTACCTGCAGGTCGTGAAGGGCTTCTCGCCGGTCAAGACGGGCTTCGCCTTCCTGCCGATGATCGCGGGCATGATCACGGGCTCCACGCAGATCGGCGCCCGGCTGATGACCCGTGTCCCGCCGCGGCTGCTCATGGGCCCGGGCTTCCTGGTCGCCGCGGTCGGCATGCTGCTTCTGACGCAGCTGGAGGTCGGATCCTCGTACGCCGGCCTGATCCTGCCGGCGCAACTGCTGCTCGGCCTCGGCATGGGTACGGCCTTCATGCCGGCCATGTCGCTCTCCACGTACGGGGTCGAGGCCCGGGACGCGGGTGTCGCCTCCGCGATGGTGAACACCTCGCAGCAGGTCGGCGGCGCAATCGGCACGGCCCTGCTGAACACCATCGCGGCGTCCGCGACCACGTCGTACATCACCTCGCACGCGGCGGCCGCGACGAGCCCCGAGGCCCAGGAGCTGCTCCAGCTGCAGGGCATGGTGCACGGCTACTCCAGCGCCATCTGGTGGGCCGTCGGCATCCTGGCGGTGTCCGCCGCGATCGCGTTCACCTTCATCAACTCCGGACGGCCCGGCTCCACGGCCGTGGCGTCCTCCGGGGAGGGTGTCGAGGACGAGGTGAAGATCCCGGTCGTCGCGCACTGAGACAGTCGCGCACCGAGACAGGGGTCCGGGGCGTCGCCCTCGGACCCCTGTCCGGTCATGCGGGGGGCGGGGCGAAGCCCCCGATTCTCCCAGGGACTGTCCTAGGCCGTGTTTGAGAACTAGCGCCGTCCGCCCGCAGGGCGGGGCTCGCGGCGTCTGGTGCGTGCAATCGCAAGGCGGTGGGGGCACCTCCCAGCGGTAGCTGGGGGAGATCATCCTCGTACTGGACGTACTTGGATGACTCCGACAACTCAGCGTGGGGGCACCTCCCGTGCCCGAAGGGCTACGGGGGAGTGCGTGCCAGGCGTCGCGTGCCAGGCGGGAGTTCTCGAACACGGCCTAGCGCAGCCAGGGGAGGTCCGCGCCGGTGCCCTGCGGCTGGAGCCCCTCGGTCATGATGCGGGTGATCTCGCCCAGCTGGCGCACCTGTTCCGGAGTGAGCCGGTCGAAGATCGCCTGCCGTACGGCCGCGACATGGCCGGGCGCGGCCTTCCGCAGGACGTCGAGTCCCTCGTCCGTCAGGTACGCGTTCTGCCCCCGCTTGTCGGAGGGGCAGTCCTCACGGCGTACCCAGCCGTTCTTCTCCAGGCGGGCGATCGCGTGCGAGAGCCGGGACCGGGTGATCTTGGCGTCCTTGGCGAGCTCGGTCATGCGCAGCCGGCGACGCGGTGCCTCGGCGAGCTGGACGAGCAGGCCGTAGTAGATGTGCGACATACCTGCGTCCCGCTGGAGCTGGCGGTCGAGGCTGTCCTCGAGGAGCGTGGTGGCGTGGAGGTAGGAGCGCCACACGTGCTGTTCCTCGACGGTGAGCCAGCGGGGTTCGCCCGCGTTCGGTGCCGTGTTCATGCATCCACTGTACGACCCATTCTTGAAAGTTTAACTAGATCTGCATAGGCTGATGCGGACAGGAACTTGAAGGTTCAAGCTTGATGGCCCGGGAGGCTCCCGTGAACACTCCGGACGCGACCGGCACCGCCGGCGCCACCGCGGAGCGGATGCCCGCCCTCTATCTCTCGCACGGCGCCCCGCCGCTCGCCGACGACCCGGTCTGGCCCGGCCAGCTCGCCGCCTGGTCGGCGTCGCTGCCCAGGCCCAGGGCGATCCTGATGATCTCCGCCCACTGGGAGGAGGCCCCGCTCGCCCTCGGCGCCACCGGGACGGTCCCGCTCGTGTACGACTTCTGGGGCTTTCCCGAGCACTACTACCAGGTGCGGTACGAGGCCCCCGGCGCCCCCGCACTGGCCGACTCGGTACGGAAGCTGCTGCGCGGCGCCGGTACGCCCGTGCAGGACATCCCGGACCGCGGCCTCGACCACGGCGCGTACGTCCCGCTCGTCGAGATGTTCCCCGGCGCCGACATTCCCGTACTCCAGGTCTCCATGCCGACGCTCGACCCGCAGCGGCTGATGGAGATCGGGCGCAAGCTGGCTCCGCTGCGCGACGAGGGGGTGCTGATCGTGGGCAGCGGGTTCTTCACGCACAATCTGGCGGCTCTGCGGCACGCGGGCGGTGTGCCCGGCTGGTCGGCCGAGTTCGACGACTGGGGGCAGCGGGCGCTCGCCGCCGCCGACGTGGACGCGCTGCTGGACTTCGAGCGCAAGGCGCCGGCGGGGAAGCTGGCGCACCCCCGAACCGAGCACTTCGCGCCGCTCTTCGTGACGCTCGGGGCTTCCGAGGGGGACCTGTCGAGCGGCCGCAGTGTCATCGACGGTTTCTGGATGGGGCTGGCGAAGCGGTCGGTTCAGTTCGGCTAGGGACTGCTTTCCGGATCAGGCCCGGTGTTCCGGATCAGGCCCGGTGTTCTGGATCATGCCCGGCCTTCTGGATCGGGCCGGATCTTCTGGATCAGGCCGGAGCCCGGCAAGATCGCGCGACGAGATCGCCCGGACAGGACCTGGACCCGAACAGGGTCACGCGGACGGTGGTGGCCTGCCGCGACACGTCTCCCGCAGGGCCGGGAGAGGGCCGAATGCCTGATAAAACCCGGATCAAGCTGACGAAACATCTGAATCCGGTGAAGGGCAGACACGCGTGAACCCCACTCCCAAAGCCGATGCCGCGTCCGCGTCACGGGCGGTGCCGTCCGCCGTGGGGTGGCGAGAGCGCTCCTACGACCTCCCCAATCCCCGCCAGGCTCCCGTCCGCCCCCCGGAAGCCGAACCCATCCGCTGGAACGCCGATGCCGCAGTGCGAGCTGCCGTGTGGTCCGCGGTGCTGCTGCTGACCGTCCTCCTTCTGCTGCTGATCCAGCGACTGCCGTGGAACGGTGACCTCGGCCTCCACGCCGCGACGATCGACCGGCTGCGCAGCGATCTGTTCCATCCGGGCAGCCCGCAGGTCGACGCCGACACCGACAGCCCGTACTACTCGCCCTGGACCGTGCTGCTCGCCCTGGTGGCCAAGGCGACCGGAGCCGACACCTTCGCGATGCTGCGGTTCGCAGCCCTGATCACGCTCCCTCTGCTGCTCACCGGCATCGCGCACTTCACCAGGACGCTCAGCGCCCGCCGGGCCGCGCCTCCCCTGGCCGTGCTCTGCCTGCTGCTGCTCTGGGGCCCGCCGCTGCTGGCCTGGAGCGGTTTCCTGGAGCTCGGCTCGCTGGCGCTGGTCATCTCGTACCCGAGCACCTTCGTTGTCGCGCTCTCCTTCCACTTCTGGGCGCTGCTCACCAAGGCGCTGCGCACGGAGGCGTCCTGGCCGGCCTTCCTGGGGCTCGGTCTGATGTGGGCAGTGATCATGCTCAGCCACCAGTTCTCGGGAGTCGTCGCGACCTTCGGGGCGCTGGCAGTGCTGCTCGCCCGGCGGCCGTGGCCCGCCAAGGCGACCTGCCTGCGACTGGGGGCGGGCCTCGTGCTCGGCGTCGTGGTGCTCGCCGTGTGGCCGTACTACTCGTACTTCTCGCTGTTCGGCTTCGAGGGGCTGGAGGACATCCACCAGCCGCTGTACGAGGACATGTTCGCGCGCTTCGGCCTCGCCCTGATCGGGGTCGTAGCCCTGTTGTTCCGGTGGCGCCGGGACAAGCGCGACCCGCTGGTGATCCTCTTCGCCCTGGGTGCGCTGATGGTCGCGGCCGGAGGTCTCACCGGCCACTGGTCGTGGGGCAGGGCGCTGCCCGCGGCGATCATCCCCGCGCAGCTGGCCATCGCCCTCGCGATCGCGGACGCCGGGAGCAAGGCCGTCCGCAACGCTCTCGCGGCGGTCACGGGCGTCGCGCTGCTGTTCGGGGCATGGACCCAGTCCACCGCCCTCGGCTACGTCTTCGTCGGCGAGGCGCTGCCCGAGACCGTACGGGCCAAGGCCTGGCCGTCCTGGGAGGGCCGCGAGTGGGTGACCCACCATGTGAAGCGCGGCGACACCGTCATGACGGAGCACCGCACCAGTCTGATGCTTCCGGCGTACGGCATCTACACCGTCGCCCCCGGCTTCGACGACATCTTCCTGCCGGACCAGGAGGAACGGCATGCCGCCGTTGAGCGCTACTTCGCCCACGACACATCACGCGAGGACCGGCTCGGCATCCTGCACCGCTACCACGCCGAGTGGGTGCTGCGGTCGAGCAACGAGGGCGGTCTGCCCGCGGACGACCCGGCGCTGCGTCTGGTGGGGTGGGGAAACGGCCAGATGCTGTACAAGGTGGTGGACTGACCGGGCGGCCGACCGGTCCGGCTACGCGTTCAGTTCCTTCTCGTACCAGGCCACGTCCCAGTACTCGCCGAACTTCCGCCCGACCTCTTCGTAGGTGCCGATGTGGCGGAAGCCGAAGCGCTCGTGCAGCCTCACCGAGGCCTCGTTCGGCAGGGCGATCCCCGCGTAGGCGCGATGCAGGTCCTCGTCCGCGAGGGCCTCGAACAGCGCCTCGTAGAGGAGCGTACCGGTCCCGCGGCGCCCGGCGTCGGGCGCGCAGTAGACGCTGACCTCCACGGACGTCGAGTACGCGGCCTTCGGGCGGAAGGCGCTGCTGGTTGCGTAACCGAGGATTCGGCCGGAACGGACATCCTGAGCAACCAGAAGGCGGTGCGGGCCGTCTTCAGGGTGGGAGCGCAGCCAGGGGAGGCGTTGCTCGGGGGTGAACACGGCGGTGTCGAAGGTGACGGCCGTGTGCCGCACGTAGTGGTTGTAGAGCTCCGTCAGGGCCGGGAGATCGACCTCCGAGCCCGCCCTGACCTGCACCTCCGTGTGCTCCGGCAGCATCCGTCCTCCTGTCGCGGCGGCACAGGGTACTGCAAGATCACAAAAATCCATGCACCGCGTGGGAATTCTGTCCGGTTTCCAGTCGTTGTTTCCGTCGGATGCAGGGCACCCGGTAAGGGTGTCGCGACCTACTCAGCAAGGGAGCACGCATGGCAACCCGTGCCGTCGCCCGTCGTCAGTCCGCCTCCGCTGGGGCCGATGGGGCGAGCAGTGTTCGCGCCGTGGGCGGGGAGATCGCCGACCGCGACCTGGTCGGCATGTATCTGGACGAGATAGCGCGCACACCGCTGCTCGACGCCGCCAAGGAGGTCGAGCTCTCCCAGACCATCGAAGTCGGGGTGTATGCCCGGCAGATTCTCGACGGCGCCGTGACATCAGCCGCCGCCGAGGCGGGCGAGGGCGGCGCCGGTGCCACGCGCGAGGAGCTCGAGGCCCTGGTCGCCGAGGGCGAGCGCGCCAAGGACATCTTCATCAAGTCGAACCTGCGCCTGGTGGTGGCTGTCGCGCGGCGCTATCCGCGCAGCGGTCTGCCGCTGCTGGACCTGATCCAGGAGGGCAACGCCGGCCTGGTGCGGGCGGTGGAGAAGTTCGACTACGCGAAGGGCTTCAAGTTCTCGACGTATGCGACGTGGTGGATCCGCCAGGCCATCACGCGCTCCATAGCCGACCAGTCCCGGACGATCCGGCTGCCCGTCCACCTGGTGGAGGAGCTGGGCCGGATCCGCCGTGTCCAGCGGGAGTTCAACCGTGAGCACGGGCGCGAGCCCGAGCCCGCCGAGGTCGCCGAGGAGCTGGGTTCCACCCCGGAGCGGGTCATCGACGTGCTGGACTGGGCCCGCGACCCGGTCTCGCTCAACATGTCGGTGGACGACGAGGGCGAGACGCAGTTCGGCGATCTGCTGGAGGACACCTCCGCGGTGTCGCCCGAGCAGTCGGTGATGACACTGCTGCGCAGCGAGGAGCTCGACGACCTGATCGACAAGCTCGATCACCGTACGGCGTCGATCATCCGCATGCGGTACGGCATCGAGGACGGCCGTGAGCGCACGCTGACGGAGGTCGGCAAGGAGCACGGCCTGACGCGCGAGCGCATACGCCAGATCGAGAAGCACGCGCTGCTGGAGCTGAAGCGGATGGCCCGGGACACGGGCTTCGACGCGGCGGCGTAGCGAGGTGGGGGGCTTCGCCTCCCACATCCCGAGCGGACCCCGGCACCCTTCCCCCCCGGTGTCGGGGTCCTTGTCGTCACGTCGTTACGTCGTCACGGTCGTCACGGTCCTCACGCCCTCGGGGTGAGCTCGCCGCCCGGGTGAGCCGGGCACCGAGCTCCGTGAGGTAGTCGGACAGTGGCGGCGGGCCGTGGACCGTGAACTCGCAGTCGACCAGCGCCAGTCGCAGGGCCAGCCACTCCAGCGAGTCCTGTGACCGGGTGCGCAGCCGGCAGGTGCCGGGGCCGGTCTGCTCGGGGGTGCCGAGGTAGTCCGGCAGGCGGGCGGCGACGAACTCCGCGGGCGCCTCGAAGGTCACGTCCAGCGCGTGCTCCGGCTGTTTCCGGGACATGGAGTGGGAGAGCAGTTTCGAGGCGTCCCAGCCGGCCGGCACCTCGCGCGGCGTGTAGCGGGCCCCCGTCGCAAAGGGATCGCTGACCCGGTCCACCCGGAACGTACGCCAGTCGTCCCGCCCGTTGTCGTACGCGACCAGGTACCAGCGCCGCCCCGTCGAGACCAGCCGGTACGGCTCGACCAGCCGCTTCGTCTCCGTACCGTCGCCCGAGCGGTAGCCGAAGCGCAGCTGCTCCCGGCCGGTGACCGTCGCCGCGATGGCGGTGAGCGTGTGCGGGTCGACGGTCGCTCCGTCGCCGCGGGTGAAGGGGATCATCGCGTTCTGGAGCGTCGATACCCGGTGGCGCAGCCGCGACGGCAGCACCTGCTCCAGCTTCGCCAGGGCGCGTACGGATGCCTCGTCGACGCCCTCGATCGCATGGCCGGCGCCCGCCCGCAGCCCCACCGCGATCGCGACGGCCTCCTCGTCGTCGAGGAGCAGCGGCGGCATGGCCGCGCCCGCGACCAGCCGGTACCCGCCGACCGCACCTCTCGTCGCCTCGACCGGATAGCCGAGATCGCGCAGCCGGTCGATGTCCCGGCGGATCGTCCGCGGGCTGACCTGGAGCCGCTCGGCAAGCTCGCTGCCCGGCCACTCGCGCGGGGTCTGGAGGAGGGACAGCAGATTCAGCAGTCGTGCCGGGGTGTCTGTCATACGTCCCAGACTGTCAATCTTCTAGGACATCAGCTGACCTATATCCCGATTAGCTTCCTCGTCATGAGCTCCCACGACGCCGTACGGGATACGGCCCCCGTCTCCGCCCCCGACTCCGCTGCCGCTGCCGACCGGCGCCGCTGGATAGCCCTGGCCATCGTGATGACGGCCGCCTTCATGGACCTGGTCGACGTCACCATCGTCAACATCGCGATCCCGTCGATCGAGCGCGATCTCGGCGCTTCGTTCGGCGCGATCCAGTGGATCACCGCCGGCTACGCGCTGGCGTTCGCCGCCGGCCTGATCACGGGCGGCCGGCTCGGCGACATCTTCGGCCGCAAGCGGCTGTTCCTGATCGGTATCACGGGCTTTACGTTCGCCTCCGCGCTGTGCGGTTTCGCCTCCGGCGTCGAGATGCTGGTCACCGCGCGACTGCTGCAGGGCGCGATGGCCGCGATGATGGTGCCGCAGGTGCTCGCGATCATCCATGTGACCTTCCCTCCGCACGAGCGCGGCAAGGTCTTCGGCATGTTCGGCGCGATCGTCGGGCTCGGGGCCGTTTCCGGTCCGCTGCTCGGCGCGCTGCTGACCCAGTGGAACCTGTTCGGTCTGGAGTGGCGGCCGATCTTCCTGATCAACCTGCCGGTCGGAATCGCCGGCGTCCTCCTCGGCCGTAAGTTCATCACCGAGTCGCGTGCCGAGAAGGCACTCCGCCTCGACCTGGTCGGCGTCGCGCTCGCCACGCTCGGCCTGCTGATGCTGATCTACCCGCTCACGCGCGGCCGTGAGCTGGACTGGCCTCTGTGGGGCCACCTGTGCATGGTGGGCAGCCCGTTCGTGTTCGCCGTGTTCGTGGCGTACGAGAAGCGGAAGACGCGCAAGGACGGCTCGCCGCTCGTCGAGCTGTCGCTGTTCAAGGTGAAGAGCTTCGCCGCAGGTATCGCGGTCCAGCTGACCTTCGGTGTCGTCATGGGCATCTTCTTCCTGGTCTGGACCCTGTACATGCAGGTCGGCCTGGGCTGGAGCCCGCTCAAGGCGGGTCTGACCGGTGTGCCGTTCTCCATCGCCGTGTCGCTCGCGGCCGGGATGTCCGTACAGAAGCTGGTGCCGCGTTTCGGGCGGAAGGTGCTGCAGGCGGGTGCGCTGACCATGGCGGCCGGGCTGCTGGTCTATATCTGGGAGGCCGGGCGGTACGGCACGGGGATCCACTCCTGGCAGATGATCGCGCCGCTCGTGATCATGGGTCTCGGCATGGGGCTCATCGTCGCTCCGCTGACGGACGCGGTGCTGTCCGATGTCCCGCGTGAGCACGCCGGTTCGGCGTCCGGGCTGATCAACACCACCACGCAGATGGGCAACGCGCTGGGGCTGGGCCTGGTCTCGGTGGTCTTCTTCGGGGTCATCGACGACAAGCGGCCGGCGTCGCCGGGCGAGGTCGGTGCGGCGTTCTCGGACGCGTTCCAGGGCTCGCTGTGGTGGGTCGTGGCGGTGCTTGCGGTGATCTTCGTGGTGATGTTCGCGCTGCCGGCGCGGCCGAAGCAGCACCTGGAGGGCGGAGCGGCCGTCGGCGAGGCCGGGGCGCCGGACAGTGAGCTGCCGGAGGGCGAGCGGGAGCCGGCGCTGACGCACTGAGCGTGCGCAGCGGCGAGGGCCCGGTGCCGGGGACGTTCCCCGGTGCCGGGCCGCCGTGTGTCCCGGGCCCTGGCGCGCGCCGGCGCGCGCCAGGTGCCGGGTGCCCGGTGCCGGGCGAGGTGGGCGCACTGTACCGGTGCGTGTGCCCTGCGTGGCGTCAGGCCCGAATGTGTCCGTCTGTTGCCCGAGTCTGTTTACTTTGCGCAAATCTGGGCGTAGCCTGGCGGTGAAGCCACAGGTTCGGGCATGGAATGGACGTAAACCCACATGTACGCTCCCGAGCGCCAGCAGCAGATCCTCCGGCTCGCCCGTGAGGGCGGGCGGGTCGAAGTGCTGTCTCTCGCCGACGAGTTCCAGGTGACCGCCGAGACCATCCGGCGCGATCTCAAGGCGCTCGACCGGGCCGGGCTCGTCCGACGCGTGCACGGTGGAGCCATCCCGGCCGGGCGGCTCGACTTCGAGCCGGACCTCTCCGAGCGGGAGGCCACCGCAGCCGATGAGAAGGACCGCATCGCGCGGGCCGCGCTCGCCGAGCTGCCCGAGGACGGCAGCGTCATCCTCGACGCCGGCTCCACGGTGGCGCGGCTGGCGGCGGCCTTCCCGCTGGAGTGCTCGCTCACGGTCGTCACCCACGCGCTGCCCGTCGCCGCCCGGCTCGCCGACCACCCCGGCATCGACCTGCATCTGGTCGGCGGCCGGGTCCGGCAGCGCACGCGCGCCGCCGTCGATGCCTGGGCGCTGCGGGCGTACGGGGAGATCCGCGCCGATGTCGTCTTCCTCGGGGCCAACGGCTTCTCGGTGGACGGCGGGCTGACCACGCCCGACCTCGCCGAGGCCGCCGTCAAGCGCGCCGTCGTCTCGGCGGCGCGGCGCGTGGTGCTCCTCGCCGACTCCGCCAAATACGGCGAGGAGCACTTCGCCCGCTTCGCAGGCCTGTCCGACGTCGATCTCCTCATCACCGACAGCGGGCTCAGCCCCGAGGACGCCGCGGCCATCGAGGCCGTGGGGACGGAAGTAGTACGCACATGATTCTCACGGTCACGCCGAACCCGTCGCTGGACCGGACCTACGAGGTCCCGGCCCTGGAGCGCGGCGAAGTGCTGCGGGCCGCCGGCGAACGCATGGACCCCGGCGGCAAGGGCGTCAACGTCTCGCGGGCGGTCGCGGCCGCCGGGCACCGTACCGTCGCCGTCCTGCCGCTCGGCGGAGCGCCCGGCGCGCTCGTCGCGGAGCTGCTCGCGGGCGAGGGGATCGAGGTCGCCCCGGTGGAGGTCGAGGGTGCGACGCGTTCCAACATCGCGCTGGCGGAGCCGGACGGCACTCTGACGAAGATCAACGCGCCGGGTCCGAGACTGACGCCCGCGGAATCACGGTCCCTGCTGGCGGCGGTCTCCGCACACTCTTCCTCCGCGGCCTGGATCGCCTGCTGCGGCAGCCTGCCGCGCGGCCTGGCCCCCTCCTGGTACGCCGAGCTGGTCGCCCTCGCCCATGAGTCGGGCGCGCGGATCGCCCTCGACACGTCCGGTCCGTCCCTGCTCGCCGCCCTCTCCGCCCGCCCCGATGTCGTCAAGCCGAACGCCGATGAGCTCGCCGAGGCGGTCGGCCGCCCGCTGGCCACGGTCGGCGACGCCGTGAAGGCCGCGGAGGAGCTCCGCTCGCTCGGTGCGGGAACGGTGCTGGCCAGCCTGGGCGCGGACGGGCAGCTGCTCGTCTCCGGCACGGGTGTCCTCTACGGCGCCGCATCCGTCGCCGCCGTACGGAGCAACGTCGGCGCCGGCGACGCGTCCCTGGCCGGCTTTCTGGCGGCGGGCGGCGAGGGCGTGCCCGCCCTGGTCGCCGCGGTCGCCCACGGCGCCGCCGCCGTGCAACTTCCGGGCAGCGTGATGCCCACGCCGTCCGACCTCGATCCCGCCGCGGTCCTGGTGACCGCGGACGTCCCCCTGGACCGCGTACTCACGGAGCATGGGAGCCCGCGATGAGCGACATGATCACCGCGGACCTGGTCGACCTCGACCTGGCCGCCGCGACGAAGGAAGAGGCGGCCCGTTCGCTCGCCGAGCGCATGGTCGCGCTCGGCCGCGTCACCGACCTCGACGGCTTTCTCGGCGACGTCGCCGCGCGCGAGGCCCAGATGCCGACGGGCCTGGACGGCGGCATCGGCATCCCCCACTGCCGCAGCGCGCATGTCTCCGAACCCACCCTGGCGTTCGGCCGCCCCTCCACCCCCGTCGACTTCGGTGCCCCTGACGGCCCCGCCGATCTCATCTTCCTGATAGCGGCGCCCGCCGGCGCCGACGACGCCCACCTCACGATCCTCTCCTCCCTCGCCCGTCGCCTGATGGACGCGGACTTCACCTCCGCTCTTCGCGCGACGGCCTCGACAACCACTGCCGCGGCGCTCGTCCGTGGCGACATCGAGCCGTCCGAGGCGGCGGCCACCGAGGCGGCGGAGGCGGCGGCGACCGAGGCGGCGGAGGCGGCGGCCACCGAGGTGGCGGACGCGGCGGCAACGGCGGCGGCCACCGCGGCCGTTGAGGGCGAGGGGCCGGCGGCGGAGGCTCAGGAGCGTCTCGTGGGTACTGGGGGTCCCGGGGGGCCGGCGGGAGCGGCCGGACGGTTCCGGATCGTCGCCGTCACCTCCTGCCCCACCGGTATCGCCCACACCTTCATGGCCGCGGAAGCTCTGGAACGGGCCGGCCAGGAAGCCGGTGTCGAGGTCGCCGTCGAGACCCAGGGGTCCGCCGGGTTCACCCGGCTCGATCCCGCCGTCATCGCGGGCGCGGACGGGGTGATCTTCGCGCACGACGTTCCCGTACGGGAGAGGGAACGGTTCGCCGGAAAGCCCGTCGTGGACGTCGGTGTGAAGGCCGGGATCAGCCGGGCCGGCGAGCTCATCGCCGAGGTACAGGACAAGGCCGCCCACCGGGACGAGGCCGCCCACGGCGAGGTGACCGACGCCGCGGAGCTCAGTCCCGTCGAGCGCGGCGGCGAGCCCGGCGAGGGCTATGGCACCAAGCTCCGCAAGTGGCTGATGTCCGGCGTCAGTTACATGATCCCGTTCGTCGCCGCAGGCGGCCTGCTCATCGCCCTCGGCTTCGCCATCGGCGGCTACGAGATCGCGAGTGCCAAGTCCGTGGCCGACGTCTTCGTCTGGGGCGACCACACCAGCTGGGCCGCGCTGCTCTTCCAGATCGGCGGGCTCGCGTTCAGCTTCCTGATCCCGGTCCTCGCCGGATACATCGCGTACGGAATGGCCGACCGTCCCGGCCTCGTCCCGGGCTTCGTCGGCGGCGCGATCGCCATCACCATCAAGGCGGGCTTCCTCGGCGGACTGGCCGCCGGACTGCTCGCGGGCGCCGTCGTCCTCGCGATCCAGAAGGTCAAGGTGCCCGACGTCCTGCGCGGCATCATGCCGGTCGTCGTGATCCCGCTGGTCTCCTCGGTGGTCGTCGGCTTCCTGATGTTCCTGGTGATCGGCAAGCCGCTCGCCACGCTCCAACAGGCCCTCACCAACTGGCTGAACGGCCTCACCGGAGCCAACGCGATCATCCTCGGCGTGATCCTCGGCCTGATGATGTGCTTCGACCTGGGCGGCCCGCTCAACAAGGTCGCCTACACCTTCGCCGTCGGCGGCCTCGCCAACGCCACCGACGGCTCCCTCAAGGTCATGGCGGCCGTGATGGCCGCGGGCATGGTGCCGCCGCTGGCGATGGCGCTGGCGACGACCGTGCGCGGCAAGCTGTTCACCAAGGCCGAGCGGGAGAACGGCAAGGCGGCCTGGGTGCTGGGCGCTTCGTTCATCACGGAGGGCGCGATCCCGTTCGCCGCGGCCGATCCGCTGCGGGTCATCCCGTCGGTGATGGTGGGCGGCGCGGTCACCGGCGCCTTGTCGATGGCTTTCGACTGCACCCTGCGCGCCCCGCACGGCGGCATCTTCGTGGTCCCGCTGATCGGCAACCCGTTCCTCTACCTGCTCGCCATCCTCGCCGGCACCACGGTCAGCGCGGGTCTCGTCATCCTGCTGAAGGGCATGCGCAAGTCGTCAGAGGCCGCTCGGTCCGCCCCTGCCGCGGCCGAGAAGCCCACGGTGGTCGCGGCGGTCTGAGGCGTGCCGCGGGCCTGCGGCGGTCCGAGTCCGCGCCCCGGGCGCCCGTCCGTCAGCGCACCCGCGCGCGAAGCTCCATCGCTTCGCGCGCGGTGCGTTCGTCGGCGTACACCTCGCACATATGGCGGCCGTCGGGTGTGGCCGTGTGCTCCACCTCCCACAGGCTCAGCTCCGTGCCGTCGAGCAGCAGGAACGCGTGCTCGTAGAGCGTGAACCCCGCGTCCCGCCCGTCGACCAGGCACTGCCGGCCGAACGCCTGGCTGATGTGGTGCGCGAACGCCGCCCGCAGCAGCCGGGCTGTCACATCGCCCGGCCGGTCCGGGTTCTCGGCGCGGCGCAGCAGCCGGCGGGCGTGGTCCGGGGAGTCGTCGGGGACGTACCTGTGCGCGGGGGCGGCCGGAGGAGGGGCCAGCAGCCTGCCGAGCAGCTCCAGATCGGCGTCGAGACCGTCGTCGAAGCCGCTGCCGTCCGCCCCGCCCGGCCGCTCCTGACACGCGGTGCGCAGCCGCGACGCGGCGAGCCGCGCCTCCGCCTCCTCCGTGTACAGCTCGTGCTGCCGGACACCGTCCCGTCCGGTGTTGTGTACCAGCTCCCAGAGGGTGAGGGTGGAGCCGTCCGCCAGCAGATACGTGTGCCGGTAGGTCGTGCGGTGCAGGGCAGCGCTGTGGTGCGAGGAGTGCAGTGAACTGGCATGCGTCAGCGCGGATTCGAGCCGGTCGACCATGGTGTCGGGAAGATCGAAGGAGTTCAGTGCCCGACCCAGGAGGCGCTCGAGGTGCGTCTCGGTTGTCTCGCACGGATCGTTCAAGATGGTTCTCCAGGCCGTTGCCATACGTCACTTGGTGACTGCTTAACGTAGTCCCTGGTTCGGACATCGCGTCCGGGGTTCGGGAAAACGAACGGCGCGGGCACAAAGTTTCCGCGTTTCCGCGCGCCCGTGCGCGCCCTCACAACTCCCTTGCGCTGTCGGTCAGTCCGCACTCCGGTTCGTGCCCTGGGCCTTGCCCTGCGCCTTGCTCTGCGCCTTGTCATGCGCTTTGTCCGTGCCGAGTCCGTACAGCTCGCCGTACGAGGGGAAGGCGCCGCCCGGGCCCGCCACGCTTCGTGCCGCGAGCACCGCGCGCACGATGGCCCGTGTCACGACGTCCGCGCCCGCCGCGAGGACTGCGTTGAGGGCGAGCGGATGGCTGTCGAGGGGGCGTGCGCAGGTGGCGAGGGCGAAGACGGTGTCGCCGTCATTGAGGAGATGGACCGGGCGCACGGCGCGCGCGATGCCGTCGTGCGCCGTCCCGGCGAGCTTCTGCGCCTGGGCGCGGGTCAGTTCGGCATCGGTGGCGACGACGGCGAGCGTGGTGTTCAGCGGCGGGCCGCCCAGCTCCGCGGTCTCGGCGAGTCGGTGCAGTGCCGCTGCGTGGACCTCGGGGGAGGGCGGGACCGGACGCTCGCCCGTGAAGTGCTGCCCGTACAGCACGCCGGTGGCCGGGTCGACCGCCGAGCCCGCCGCATTGGCGACGACCAGCGCGGCGATCGTGGCCCCATCGGGCAGTACGGTGCTCGCCGTGCCGATGCCGCCCTTGATGCGGCCCACCACCGCGCCCGTCCCGGCACCGACGCCGCCCTCCTCGACCGGCGCGCCCGGCTCCGTACGCGCCGCCGCTTCCACGGCCGCGCGTCCGGTCGCCGCGTCCGGCCGGGCCCGCCAGTCGCCGCCGCGGCCCAGATCGAAGACACAGGCGGCCGGGACGACCGGCACGACGTGGCCGGGCTCGCGGCCCACCCGGACACCGCGGCCCTGCTCCTCCAGCCACGCCATCACGCCGGACGCGGAGTCCAGGCCGAATGCGCTGCCGCCGGTCAGGACGACCGCCTCGACGCGCTGCACCAGATTGCGGGGGTCGAGCGCGTCGGTCTCCCGGGTGCCGGGGCCGCCTCCCCGTACGTCCACCGCGGCGATCGCCCCGCCCTCGGGTGCGAGGACGACGGTGGTGCCGCTGAGGGAGCCCTCCCCGGACAGGCGGGCATGACCGACCCGGAGGCCGGCTACGTCGGTCAGTGCGTCGTTCGGTGCCTTGTCTGCCATGGACCCTGGGTATCACGCGTGCCGGGACGGCGAACCCGACCCGGACGGGGCCGGCCCGTGGCATCGATCACCCTGCCGGGGGACCGGTGACGGCCGGTGGCCGGGGGCGGCTCGCGCGATGCGCCAGCGTTTCGCCGGCCGCGACGGTGGCCGCCGCGACCAGACCGGCCGCGAGCACCGCCCACTCACCCGCGAAGGTGCAGGCCAGGATCGCCAGTGCCGAGACGGGCAGGGTCAGTTGCTGCAGGATGCCGCGCTTGAAGTGACGTGCGTGCAGCAGCCAGACGGTGAGCAGGAACGCCGCCGTGGGCAGGGTGACCGCGGCCGCCGCGGCCGTCACCGAGATCTGGGACTTGTGGATCGCCGTCTCGATCGCGACCTCCAGGCCAGCGCCGATGGCTGCGGCGGACGCGAAGATCACGTAGTGGCCGTAACCCCACAGGAACGCCTCCCTGTTGGAGGACAGCCGGGCATGGGCGGGGACGGCGAAGTAGATCCACCAGGCCGCGAACACGATCAGCAGCCCGCCCACCGCGATCGGCGCGAGAGCCCCCAGCTCGTCGCTCTCGTCGAGCGCCGAACGCACGCCCATCGTGGCAGCGAGGATCGTCTCGCCGAGCACGATGATGGTGAACAGGCCGTAGCGCTCGGCGATGTGGTGGGCGTGCCAACTGGTGGCCAGCGAGCGCTCGGCGATCGGCGGTACGGCCATCTCGGCGATCGCCATCACCAGGAACACCCACACCCGTACGTTCTCGGGGAATACGACCAGCCCCAGCCAGCCGATCTGGCAGAGGGTGATCCCCACGGCGTACCGCAGCGCCGTCGCCCGCTCCGCGCCCCGCGTCGAGGCCGCGGCCCTCAGCCACTGTGTGACCAGCGCGAGCCGCATGACCACGTAGCCGAGGAAGACGACCAGGAAGTCCTGGTCGAGGAAGGCGCGGGAGATCCCGGCCGCGAGGATCAGCACGCCGGCGATCTGGACGAGCGTCACCACCCGGTACGGGACGTCGTCCGTGTCGTACGCGGAGGCGAACCAGGTGAAGTTCATCCAGGCCCACCAGATCGCGAAGAACACCATCACGTAGCTGATCACGCCGTCCGCGGCGTGGTTCCCGGCCACGGCGTGAACCAGTTGCATCCCTGCCTGCGACACGGCGACGACGAAGCAGAGGTCGAAGAAGAGTTCCAGCGGGGTCGCGGCGCGGTGCGCCTCGTCGCGGCGGCGTGCACGCATGGGGCGCACCGCCCCCGAGCCGCCGCCCGCGGCCGATGCGGATGCGGAAGTGGAGGTCATGCGTCCAGCACACCAGAGCGAGCGGAGCGGCGTGGCGAGACGCGCACTCTCGTCTGTCTTCATGGGCGTGTCCTGACGGGCGTGTCCTCATGGGCCTGTCTTCACGCGCCTGTCTTTCACGAGCCCTGTCTTGATGAGCCTGTCTTCATGCGCCGCGCGCTGAACGCCATCTGAGCGATGTCCTCACCCCCCTGAGCACCAAAACAGGTCCAACACCCATAAACCACCTAGCGTGGCGACGTGACCGAGCCACGACAGAGTCCGGAAGGACCGCCCACCGCACCGGGCGCACCCCCGGGGGCCCTCGGCCCGCGGGAGACCTCCGGCCGCCAGGAGACCCCTGGCGTCGTGCGCCGCCGCGCTTCGCTCGCCGGCGCCGTCGTCTCGGTAGTGCTGATCATCGCGATCGTCTTCGGCAGCCGGCTCCTCACGGACTTCGACTCCGCCCTCCTCCCGTACGCCGTGGCCACGGTCTTCCTCGCCTTCGGCATCACCTACCGCTACACGGTCTGGATCTCCTCTCCCGGTGCCCGCCGGCTCTTCCGCCAGGGATGGCGCAGCTTCTTCTCGGCCGGCAACTTCCGCAGGGCCCCCACCGCGGTGCCGAGGATGATCGCCACCTGTCTCGGCTTCCAGAAGTTCCTCGGCGCCCGCTCCCACGCCCGCTGGGCCGCCCACCAGCTGATCTTCTGGGGCTGTGTCCTCGCCGCGCTGATCACCTTCCCGCTCTCCTGGGGCTGGTTCACCTTCACCTCGTCCACCGGCTCGGGCTCCGGCTACGAGATGCGGATCTGGGGGCTCAAGGTCCTCGGGTTCGACTCGCTCAGCTTCTTCGGCTGGGCCATGTTCCACGGCCTCGACCTCGCCGCCGTGCTCGTCATCGCCGGCGCCACGTACTTCCTGTGGCGGCGGATGAAGGCCACGTCGTGATCCGTGAGGAACTCGACGACGAAAGCTTCATCACCGCGCATGCCACCGGCTGGGAAGCGGTCCGCGAGAAAGCCGCCGAGTATCCCCCCGAGCGGGCCGCGGAGATCTGCGGCATCCCGGAGCGGCAGATCGTCCAGGTCGCCCGGGTGTTCGCCCGCGCCCCCAGGGCCATGGCCTGGCACGCCCGGGGCATCGAGCACCACTCGCAGGGCGTCGAGAACTGTCTCTCCGTCATCAATCTCTGCGTCGCCACCGGCAACATCGGCAAGCCCGGTGCCGGATACGCACCATCACCGGCCAGGGCAACGGCCAAGGCGGCCGCGAACACGGCCAGAAGTCCGACCTCCTCCCAGGTGGCCGCTCGATCACGAACGACGAGCACCGGCGGCAGATCTGCGAGATCTGGGGGATCGACGAGTCCGAACTCCCGCCCGCCGGCACTTCGATGATGGAAAGTGATCGTCATCGAGGAGGTGGACGGCAGCGTCTGGGCGGTCGGCACCACCCGCTCCGGCGAGACCCTCCAGGAAGGCCTGTGCCGGCAACTCCTCAAGGACCGCCCGGACATGGCGGCCAGGCTCGGCTGTCCGGGCGCAGTTCCCGGCGCCGCGGAGAGGGCAACCCACACATGACCCCTCCTGAGCAGCCCCCCGGCAGCCCCGCGCCGCCGCCGCGGCCCCCTTACCGTCCCGGCAGTGCCCAGCCCCGGCTGAACCGGCCCGTCCGCGAGCGCTATCCGCAGGTCCGCCCCACCAGTGGCTACGGCGACCCGCGGGTCCGGCACACCGGACCGGGCCCGGGGGCCGGATCCGAGCAGGAACCCGAACGCTCCTCGAAGCTCACCGCACGCCTGGCCCTGGTCCTCTCCGTCGTCGTCGGCCAGCTCTGGGGGCTGACCGTCATCGTCGACGAGTGGATGAAGGGGGACACCGGTACCGCCTGGTGGGGTGCTGGGTTCCTCGTGCTGTCGTTCCTGGTGGTCCTCGGCCTCTGGCTGGTCGATCCGCAGGACCGGTGACCCCTGCTGCCCCCGGCGTAGTCTTGACGCATGAGCACCGCCCCCACCCCCGGACCGCGCGATGCGGAGGAGCCCCGGCAGCAGCCGTTTCCTACGCCGGCGCTGATCTTCGACGATCCGCTGGACCAGCAGTCCTCGGACGATACGGACCGCGGGTGGGGCGAGCGGCCTCCGAGCAGCGGCGACAGCGCCGCGGATCTCGCGCGCTTCCTCGACGAGAAGCCGCCGCACCACCTCTGACTCCGACCGCCCGCCCGTGAGGCAAGGACGTTCCGCAGCCCGGTTCCTGCGCGTTCCCGCGCTCGCGTGCGTGTCAGCACAGCGTCACCGCCAGACGGGACGTCGCTCCCGCGCCGGCCAGTGCCGCCGCGACGGGGCGGGGGACCGACAGCACAATCAACGCACCTCCGTCAGGGAAAGCCTCGCCGTCCACGAGAGCATCGCCGTCCGGGACAGCCTCGCTGCCGGGATCCGGGAAGGCCGGGCCGTCCGGGAAAGCCCCTCGGTCTCGGGAAGCCTCTCCGCCGCGGGAAGCCGTTCCTTCCGGGGGAGCCGTGTCGTCCGGCGTCTCGAGGTCCGGAGAACTCCTGCGAGCCCCGGGAACTTCTGCCACCCGGGCGCCCGTCGCGACGATGTGCGCCTCGGAGCCCGCGCCCATCGGGGAGTCGGCGGTCGCGATCACGTCCACACGGTCGCCCGGCTCCAGCAACCGGACCGTCTCCGCGTCCGCGATACGCACCGGCGCGGACACGATGTCCACCGGCCCCGAGGCGTGCCGGGGCAGCGCGCCCGGCTCATCCCGCGCCCCCGCGTCGACCGGGGCGCGCGGCCCCCATGCGGCCAGCGCCGCAGCCGACACGGCCAGCCCGGCCGCCAGTGCGCGCCGCCTGCGCCGCATCACGCGCCGCAGCCTCATCCGCTGCCAGTGGTGCCCGCCCCGCACCCTCAGCGGGGCGAACGCAGGCACCCCGCGCGGCTCCGGGGCGGGTGCCGCAGGAAGGGCCATCGGCCCGGAAAGTGCATGTCCGCAGGAAGAGAGCGTCGGCATCGTCGTGACCGCCTGTCGTGAGTCGTGGGAGTCGTAGAACACGTAGGTGGCGCAGGTGTCGTGCGAGCGGCGCGAGCCGCAATCGGCTCCCACCGAACGCCCACACGCACCGCACGCACCTCACGATCCCCGCTCACGCGCCGCCCCGCTCGGCCCTGTGGACAGTCCCCGGCTTGTGGACAACTGGCTCACCCCGACGGGTGGTCGGCACCGTCAGGCGGTGCCTCGTCCCCGCTGCGCAGCTCGGCGACGGCATCCCGCTGGGCATCCCTACGGCAACTCCGACAGGCCAGCCCGCTACGGCCTCCCCGCTACGTCATCCCCGACGTAGCGTCCCCGCTGCGGCAGCTCGGCTACGGCAGCGTTATTCCCGTCTCCAGCCCGTTCAGCGCGCTCCTGCACAGGCAGTCGCGCTCCCCGTTCGCCGGCAGCCCGGCCACCGTGTCGAAGAGCACGTCCCGCAGTCGGTCGACATTTGCGGCGAAGACCTTCAGGACCTCCTCGTGGGAGACGCCCTGACCCGTCTCGGCCCCCGCGTCGAGGTCCGTCACCAGCGTCATCGACGTGTAGCAGAGCTCCAGCTCACGGGCGAGCGCGGCCTCGGGGTGCCCGGTCATCCCGACCACGGACCAGCCCATCGCCGCGTGCCAGCGCGACTCGGCGCGGGTCCCGAAGCGCGGGCCCTCGACCACGACCAGCGTCCCGCCGTCGACCGGCTCCCAGTCCCGCCCGCGCGCCGCAGCCAGCGCCACCGAGCGCCCCGACGGGCAGTACGGGTCGGCCAGCGACACATGGACGACCTTCGGCACCTCCCCGTTCGCCAGCGGCTCACCGTCGTAGAACGTGTCGGCGCGGGCCTTCGTACGGTCGACCAGCTGGTCCGGGACGAGCAGGGTGCCCGGCCCGTACTCCACACGCAGCCCGCCCACCGCGCACGGCCCCAGCACCTGCTGCACACCGACGGACCGCAGGGCCCACAGATTGGCGCGGTAGTTGATGCGGCTCGGAGGGAGGCGGTGATCACGTCCGTGCCGGGGGAGGAACGCGACCCGGCGGCCGGCGATCTCGCCGAAGAACAGGGAATCGCTGGGGCTGCCGTACGGCGTAGGTACCTCGACTTCGGTCACGTTCTTCAGGAACGAGTAGAAACCCGAGCCACCGATCACACCGATTTCCGCGCGCTGCGCGCTCTCTGCGTTGGCCATGGCGATCACAGTAGCCGCGCCCGAACTGGCGCCGGAATACGCCCAGGGGCCCCACCGTCCGAAGACGGTGGGGCCCCTGGCAAGCGAGGATCAGGCAGCCGTCGTACCGCTGCTGGAGGAGCTCGAGGAGCTCGACGCCGCCGGCTTCGAGTCCGACGAAGACGACTTCGTGCTCGCGGACGACGCCGACGACGAGGACGAGGTCGCGGACGAGGTCGACGACCCGGCGGACGCGGACGACGACGGCGTGCTGCTCGACGACGCACCACGGCTGTCGTTCCGGTAGAAGCCGGAGCCCTTGAAGACAATGCCGACGGCCGAGAACACCTTCTTGAGGCGCCCTTGGCAGCTCGGGCATACGGTCAGGGCATCGTCGGTGAACTTCTGCACCGCCTCGAGGCCCTCGCCGCACTCGGTGCACTGGTACTGGTAGGTCGGCACTTGTCTTCCTCCTGGCACTCTCACTCGATGAGTGCTAACGACGGTCCATAGTGACGTATTCCGCCGGATCAGTCCACCGTCACGGGCACTCGGTGACCGATACCACGTGCGACCGTCCGGCTCTGCGCGCGCGGCGCGAGTCGCGACCGCAGGGCCAGCAGCGTGACCAGAGCCAGCGCGGTGCCCACCAGCGGCACCAGGAATCCGGCGCTCGCGCCATGTGCGTCGGCCAGCCGTCCGGCGACCGTCACCGCACCCGCCTGGCCCAGCGCCACGGCGCCGGTCAGCCAGGTGAAGGCCTCGGTACGGGCCGACGCCGGCACCAGCGGCTCGACCAGCGTGAAGCCGCTGATCAGCGCGGGCGCGATGCATACGCCCACGACCAGACCCAGTGCGCCGAGCAGCACCACGGAGTGCGCCGCCCACAGCAGGGACGCGGCGACCGTCAGGCCCGCGTAGCCGAGCACCAGACGACGGCGGGGACCGGACTTCCAGGCGATGGCGCCGACGGCGATGCCCGCCAGCATGTTGCCGGCCGCGAAGAGCCCGTACAGCAGTCCGTTCATGCCGGGCTGCCCGATCTCCTCGGTGAACGCGGTCAGCGAGACCTGCATGCCGCCGAAGACCGAGCCGATGCCCAGGAAGGCCACGGCCAGGACCCGTACACCGGGCACGGAGAGCGCGGAGGTGTGTTCCGTGCGCTCATGAGCAGCCGGACGTCCGTACGCGGGCTGCGTGCGGCGCTGGGCCGCGAACAGCAGACCGCCGGCCAGCGTGAGCCCCGCCTCGGCGATCAGACCGGCGGCCGGGTGGACGCCGGTGCACAGGGCGGTGGCCAGGACCGGCCCGACCACGAAGGTGAACTCGTCGGTCACCGACTCGAAGGCCGCGGCCGTCGGCATCAGCGGCGAGCCCCCGAGCCTTGCCGCCCAGCGGGCCCGCACCATGGGGCCGATCTGCGGGACGGAGGCGCCGGTCGGCACGGCCGCCGCGAAGAGCGCCCACAGGGGAGCGCCCGCGAGCGCCAGCGCGGTCAGCGCGCTCACGGAAGCGGCGTGCACGAGGACGCCGGGGATCAGGACGGCGCGCTGGCCGAAGCGGTCGGCGAGCTTTCCGCTCTGGGGGGCGAAGAGCGCCATGGAGACACCGGTGACGGCGGCGACGGCGCCGGCGCTCCCGTACGAACCGGTGGTGTGCTGCACGAGCAGGACGATGCCGATGGTGAGCATCGCGAACGGCTGCCGGGCAGCGAATCCGGGAAGCAGGAACGTCCAGGCTCCAGGGGTGCGGAGCAGCTGTCCGTAGCCAGGGCGCCGTCCGGACGTGCCGGAGCCGGATGCCCCGGAGCCGGATGCCCCAGTGCTGGAGGTGCCGGAGCTGGAGGTGCCGGAGCCGGACGTGTCAGAAGACGTGCCAGAAGCGACCGTGGACGCCACGGCCCTTGCCTTTCTGCCGCCTGGTAGCGCTCCCCTGGGTGTCGGGAGCCGCCGAGAGCTGTCCTCTTGCGCGGAACTGCGGTAGATACCGGGACCCACTGAGGGGGGACACTCGGCCGCCATACGGTCGCGCCAGCTCTGCGTCAGGCAGAGTTGGTCGATCAGTGTGCCTTCATGGTACAGGGGTGGAGCGTGCCCCACCTGTGAAATTGCCGACGCACCCAGATCTGTACCTGTGATTAACCGGCGGTTCGCTTCCCGTGTCTTCCGGAGCCCTGGATTCCCCGGGTCCCCCGGTCCCCCGGTCCCCGGGTCCCCCGGTCCCCCGGTCCCCGGGTCCCCCGGTCCCCCGGTCCCCGGGTCCCCCGGTCCCCCGGTCCCCGGGTCCCCGGGTCCCCGTGTCGGTCCGCGCAGTCTCAGGAGCCCCTGGTCCCTCCAGCGCCCCTGGAGCCCCCGGTCCTCCTTGTCCCCCCGGTCCCGAGCCACCCCGCAAGCTTTCCGCCCTGGCCCACCGCCCGCAGTCGCGCCTCGGCCGCGTCCCGTACCGGATCCGTCGCCACCACCAGCAGCTCGTCGCCGCGCCGCAGCACGGTCGAGGGCAGCGGCACGAAGCTCTTGCCCTCGCGTACGACGAGCGTGACCGCGGCCCCGGCGGGCAGCCGCAGCTCCGCGACCTCCACGCCGTGCATCCGGGACCCGTCCGGGATCGCGACCGACAGCAGGTGTCCGCGCAGCCGCTCCAACGGGGCCGACTCGATACCCAGGTCCGCCGCCTCGGGGCCCTCGCCGAGCCGTAGCGCCTTCGCCACCCAGGGCAGCGTCGGCCCCTGTACCAGTGTGTAGACGACGACCAGCACGAAGACGATGTTGAAGATCCGCTCGCTGCCCGGGATGTGCGGCACCAGGGGAATGGTCGCCAGAATGATGGGTACCGCGCCGCGCAACCCCGCCCACGACATCAGGGCCTGCTCCTGCCAGGGCATACGGAACGGCAGCAGGCTGACGACGACCGACAGTGGCCGCGCCACCATCGTCAGCACCAGCCCGATGATCACCGCCGGCCAGAAGTCGTGCACCAGCTCGCTCGGGGTCACCAGCAGGCCCAGCAGGACGAACATGCCGATCTGGGCGATCCAGCCGAGACCGTCCGCGAATCCGCGGGTGGCCGGCCAGTGCGGAAGCTTGGCGTTCCCGAGCACCATGGCGGCGAGGTAGACGGCGAGGAAGCCGCTGCCATGGGCGATGGCGCCGGCCGCGTACGCCGTCACGGCGATCGCCATGACCGCGATCGGGTACAGACCCGAAGCGGGCAGTGCCACATGGCGCAGCCCGAACGAGCCGAGCCAGCCGACCGCGAGTCCGATGGCCGCGCCGATCGCGAGCTCCAGGATGATTTTGCCGACAAGGACGTACCAATCGCCCACCGGGCCGGCTGTCGAGAACGCGACGACCAGGATGACGACGGGGGCGTCGTTGAAGCCCGACTCGGCCTCGAGCACGCCTGTGATGCGGGAGGGCAGCGGCACCTTCCGCAGGACGGAGAAGACTGCGGCGGCGTCCGTCGAGGAGACGACCGCGCCGATGATGAGCGCCGGCCGCCAGTCCAGTCCGACCAGATAGTGCGCTCCTGCCGCGGTGACGCCCACGCTCACGGCGATGCCGACGGTCGACAGTGCGACCGCCGCGGGCAGCGCCGGTTTGATCTCCTTCCACTTGGTGCCCAGGCCACCTTCGGCCAGGATCACCACAAGTGCGGCATAGCCGATCACCTGCGTCAGTGCGGCATTGTCGAACTTGACGTGGAAGATGCCGTCCTGCCCGATGGCGATCCCGATGCCCAGATAGAGCAGCAGGCTCGGGAGCCCGCTTCGCGAGGAGACGCGCACCGCCGCGACGGCGATGAGCAGGACGAGCGAGCAGATGAGCAGGAGTTCATTGAGCTGGTGGACAGTCAGCGGCCGATCCTTCCCCTCGCATTTGCTGCCGGACAGTTCCTCCGGCACGCGACACTTCGTTACCTTACCTAATCTTTAACGACTTCTTTACGTCGGCTCGATTTGGTCGATCTTCAGTTCGAGTGACGGTTATCGGTATCGCGTTACTGATACCGCGTCCGGACGCGTTTCGCGCTGCGCCTATGGTTGCTCCAGCACTCCCAGGACCACCCTGCCCCTCGAAGGACAGCGATGCCCGCCAACACAAGCGCCCCTTCCGCCGAGAAGCCCGGCAAGAAGAAGGGGAGACGCGCCCGTCTGATCGTGCTCGCCCTGGTGCTGGCGCTCGTCGCGGGTGTGGGCTGCGGCGCCTACTGGGGCGTCAGCACCGTTCGCGCCTCCTTCCCCCAGACCACCGGGACGATCACGCTCAAGGGGCTGTCGGGCCCCGTCGACGTCAGGCGTGACGGGAACGGCATCCCCCAGATCTACGCCAACAGCAACGAGGACCTGTTCCGCGCCCAGGGCTTCGTCCACGCGCAGGACCGCTTCTGGGAGATGGACGTACGGCGCCATGTGACCGCGGGGCGGCTGTCCGAGATGTTCGGCTCGGGGCAGGTCGAGACGGACGCGTTCCTGCGCACGCTCGGCTGGCGCCGTGTGGCGCAGCAGGAGTACGACGAGCAGCTTTCGGCCGAGACCAAGAAGAACCTCCAGGCGTACGCGGACGGCGTCAACGCCTATCTCTCGGGTCGCGACGGCAAGGACATCTCCGTCGAGTACGCCGCTCTCGGCTTCACCAACGACTACCGGCCCGAGAAGTGGACGCCGGTCGACTCGGTGGCCTGGCTCAAGGCGATGGCCTGGGACCTGCGCGGCAATATGCAGGACGAGATCGACCGTTCGCTGATGACCAGCAGGCTGAGCGAAAAGCAGATCAAGGAGCTGTACCCGGCCTACCCGTACGACCTGCACCAGCCGATCGTCCAGCGCGGCGGCGTGAACACCGACGCGAAGAAGTGGGACCCGGCCGCCGATTCGTCGTCGTCCTCCTCTTCCTCTTCCTCGTCGGCGGGCGGGTCCGCGGGCAATGGCTCGGGCGGTGGCTCGGGCGGTGGTGACCAGGGCTTCCAGACCCAGCTCGCGGGTCTCTCCGGTGCCCTCGACCAGATCCCGGCGCTGCTCGGCCCCAACGGCGACGGCATCGGCTCCAACTCCTGGGTCGTCTCCGGCCGCTACACGACGACCAGCAAGCCGCTGCTCGCCAACGACCCGCACCTCGCGCCGCAGCTGCCCTCCCTGTGGACCCAGATGGGCCTGCACTGCCGTGAAGTCTCCGCCAAGTGCGACTACGACGTCGCCGGCTACACGTTCTCCGGCATGCCCGGCGTGATCATCGGCCACAACCAGGACATCGCCTGGGGCTTCACCAACCTCGGCGCCGATGTCACCGACCTCTACCTGGAGAAGGTCTCCGACACCGGGTACCTGTCCGGCAGCAGGACCAAGCCGTTCAAGGTGCGCGACGAGACCATCAAGGTCGCGGGCGGTGCCAGCAAGACCATCACGGTCCGGGAGACCGACCACGGACCTCTGGTCTCCGACCGCAACAACGAGCTGGAGCGGGTCGGCGAGCGGGCGCCCGTCAGCAACTCGACCCCCTCCCCCGACCGCGGCCACGGCTACGGTGTGGCGCTGCGCTGGACCGCCCTGGACCCGGGCAAGTCCATGGACGCGGTGTTCGAACTCAACCGCGCGAAGGACTTCAAGGGCTTCCAGGCCGCCGCGAAGAACTTCGAGGTCCCTTCCCAGAACCTGATCTACGCCGACGTCAAGGGCAACATCGGCTACCAGGCGCCGGGGAAGATCCCGGTCCGCGCCAAGGGCTTCGACGGCTCGATGCCGGTCCCGGGCTGGAACCCGACGTCCGACTGGAAGGGGTTCATCCCCTTCGAGGAGCTGCCGTTCGAGTACAACCCGAAGCGCGGCTACATCGTCACCGCCAACCAGTCCGTCGTGGATGCCGGCAAGTACCCGTACCTGATCACCAAGGACTACGGCTACGGCTCTCGCAGCCAGCGCATAAACGACCTCATCGAGTCGAAGACCAAGGACGGCGGGAAGATCTCGACGGACGACATGCGCACCATGCAGATGGACAACAGCAGCGAGATCGCGAAGCTGCTCACGCCCTATCTGCTGAAGATCGACATCTCCGACCCGTACGTCCGCGAGGCGCAGAAGCTGCTGGAGGGCTGGGACTACACCCAGGAGCCGGACTCCGGGGCCGCGGCCTACTTCAACGCGGTCTGGCGCAACGTCCTCAAGCTCGCCTTCGGCAACAAGCTGCCCAAGGAGCTGCGCGTCGAGGGCGAGTGCCTCAACGTCCGTCCCGCCGACAGCACGGGCCCGGTCGACGATCTGGACCGGTTGGTGCGCGAGTGCGGCCAGCGGGACGCCGAGTCGGCCCAGCCCGACGGCGGCGACCGCTGGTACGAGGTGGTCCGAGGGTTGCTGAAGAACGAGACCAGCGAGTGGTGGCAGGCCCCGCCGAGCCGTAAGGCGCCCGGCAGCGCGACCCGTGACGACCTGCTCAAGCGGGCCATGGAGGACGCCCGCTGGGAGCTCACCGCCAAGCTCGGCAAGGACGTCTCCAGCTGGAGCTGGGGCCGGCTGCACCAGCTGACGCTGAAGAACCAGACGCTGGGCACCTCGGGGCCCGGCGCCCTCCAGTGGATGCTCAACCGCGGTCCGTGGAACCTGGGCGGCGGTGAGGCCGCGGTCAATGCGACCGGTTGGAACGCGGCGGGCGGCTACGACGTGATCTGGGTCCCGTCGATGCGGATGGTCGTCAATGTCGGCGACTGGGACAAGTCCCGCTGGATCAATCTGACCGGCGCTTCGGGGCACGCCTACAACGCGCACTACACCGACCAGACCGACATGTGGGCCAAGGGCGAACTGCTCGACTGGGCCTACGGCCGGCAGGCGGTGGCGGCCGCGACGAAGGACACCCTGGTGCTCAAGCCGTAATCCGCTGCTCCGGGCCGATGGTGCTCCGGGCCGATGCTGTTCCGGGCCGATGCTGCTCCAGGCTGACGCTGCTCCGGGCCGGTGTTGCTTCGGGCTGGTGTCGTGCAGCGCGCCGTCAGGCCGTGAAGCGACGGACGCCCTCCGGCGTCACCACCGCGTGTACGGGGTGGTCGTGCGGTTCCTCCGGGACCCGCGCGACCACCTCGTTCGCGTACAGGAGCACCACCAGGGCGGGGCTCGCGGAGGCCGCTTCGAGGCGGGCGAGGACCCGGTCGTACGAGCCGCCGCCGCGGCCGAGCCGCATACCGCGCTCGTCCACCGCGAGCCCGGGCAGCAGTACCGTGTCCGCCTCCAGTACCGCCCGGTGGCCGAGCCGCGGCCCGTCCGGCTCCCGCAGGCCGCGCCGCGCGGGCACCAGGTGCTCAGATCCCTCGTACACCGCCCAGTCGAGATCGTTGTCGTCCAGGAGCACCGGGAGGAGCACCCGTACCCCCCGGGCACGCAGCGCGTCGAGCAGCGCGCGGGTACCCGGCTCGCGCCCCACCGACACATAGGCGGCTACCGTACGGGCGGTGGCGAGTTCCGGAAGCTCGAGCGCGCGCCGTGCGAGAACCGTGGAGGCCTCCAGGACGTCTTCGGGTGACAGTAGGCGTCGTGCGTCGAGCAGTTCACGCCGTACCGCGTTCTTTCCGGACATGTCGGTACCCACAGCAACCTCACAAATCCCAGCCAATACGCCTTTATGAGAAGAAAGTTAACCGGAGGCTAATCTTCCGCCCATACGCAACGGATATGGTGCTCCGCATGACTGAGTCGCACCCCAGGATCAGCAAGGCTGTCATCCCCGCCGCAGGCCTCGGAACCCGGTTCCTGCCCGCAACGAAAGCCACTCCCAAAGAGATGCTGCCTGTCGTCGACAAGCCCGCCATCCAGTACGTCGTGGAAGAAGCGGTGGGCGCCGGTCTCTCCGACGTCCTCATGGTCACCGGACGCAACAAGCGCCCCCTCGAGGACCACTTCGACCGCAACTACGAGCTGGAGGAGGCGCTGACCCGCAAGGGGGACGCCCAGCGGCTCGCCAAGGTCCAGGAGTCCAGCGACCTCGCCACCATGCACTACGTGCGCCAGGGCGACCCGAGGGGCCTCGGCCACGCCGTCCTGTGCGCCGCCCCGCACGTCGGTGACCAGCCCTTCGCGGTGCTCCTCGGTGACGACCTGATCGATCCGCGCGATCCGCTGCTCTCGCGCATGGTCGAGATCCAGGAGCGCGAGGGCGGCAGCGTCATCGCCCTGATGGAGGTCGAGCCCTCCCAGATCCACCTCTACGGCTGCGCGGCCGTCGAGGCCACCGGCGAGGACGACGTGGTCAAGGTGACCGACCTGGTCGAGAAGCCCGACCCGGCCGAGGCGCCCAGCAACTACGCGATCATCGGCCGGTACGTCCTCGACCCGGCCGTCTTCGAGATACTCCGCAAGACCGAGCCGGGCCGCGGCGGCGAGATCCAGCTCACCGACGCCCTCCAGAAGCTCGCCGCCGACGAGAAGGTCGGCGGACCCGTGCACGGGGTCGTTTTCAAGGGCCGCCGCTATGACACCGGCGACCGCGGCGACTACCTGCGTGCCATTGTCAGACTCGCATGCGAACGTGAAGACCTGGGCCCGGACTTCCGAGCCTGGCTTCGCCGCTACGTCGCCGAGGAGATGTAGCACTTGAGCAGCACGGGAGAAGTGGCACATTGAGCAGCACGGCAACACCCGGCGCGGGCTCCGACGCGGGTCCGGGCCCGGACCTGTCCACCCGGTCGCCCGGCACGTCCGCCGGTGCCTCCTCCCCGGCCGACCTGGCCGGTGGCACGTCGGCCGCGGACGCCTCGGGCGGTGACACGTCGGCCGGTGGCGCCTCGCCCGCAGGCGACCCGGTCGCGGACGCCTCGGCCGCAGCCGACCCGGCCGGTGACACGTCGGCCGCCGCCGATGCCTCGCCCGGCGACGCCTCGGCCCGTGGCACCTCGTCCGGCGATGCCTCGCCCGGAGACACCTCGGCTGGTGACCCGGCGGCCGGTGACACGGCGGCCGGCGAAGCCCCGTCCGGTGACACGGCGCCCGGCGGCCGGCCGTCCCTCTGGTCGGTGGACGAGCACCTGGAAGACATCCTCGGCGCGATCCACCCGCTCGAACCGATCGACCTGCAGCTGCCCGACGCCCAGGGCTGCGTCCTCGTCGAGGACGTCACCGTCCAGGTCGCCCTGCCGCCGTTCGACAACAGCTCGATGGACGGGTACGCGGTCCGGGTCGCCGACGTCGCGAGCGCGAGCGAGGAGTTCCCCGCGGTCCTCACGGTCATCGGCGACGTCGCCGCCGGCAGCGGCGGGCTCACCGGTGGCGGAGAGGTCGGCCCCGGACAGGCGGCCCGGATCATGACCGGCGCGCCCCTCCCGCCCGGCGCCGAGGCGGTCGTCCCCGTCGAGTGGACCGACGGCGGCAGCGGCGCGGGAGCGGCCACGACCATGCGGCCCGCCGGTGCCGCCCCCGAGGGCGCGAGCGGCGAGATCCGGGTGTACCGGCCGGTCGAGCCCCGTGCGCACGTCCGCGCGCGCGGCAGCGACGTCCAGGCCGGCGATCTCGCCCTGGCGGCGGGCACCGTCCTCGGCCCGCCGCAGATCGGCCTGCTGGCCGCCATCGGCCGCGGCACCGTGCGCGTGCGCCCCCGTCCACGCGTCGTGGTCCTCTCCACCGGCAGCGAACTGGTCCAGCCCGGCGAGGAATTGAGCGAGGGCCAGATCTACGACTCGAACAGCTTCACGCTCACCGCGGCCGCCCGTGACGCCGGAGCCATCGCCTACCGGGTGGGCGCAGTCACCGACGACGCCGCCGAGCTGCGCGCCACCATCGAGGACCAGCTGATCCGTGCCGATCTGCTCGTCACCACGGGCGGCGTCAGCGTCGGCGCGTACGACGTCGTCAAGGAGGCCCTCTCCTCCGTGGGCGACGAGGACGAGCCCGGCAGCGGGATCGACTTCCGCAAGGTCGCCATGCAGCCGGGCAAGCCGCAGGGATTCGGCTCGATCGGCCCGGACCACACGCCGCTGCTCGCCCTGCCGGGCAACCCCGTCTCCTCGTACGTCTCGTTCGAGCTGTTCGTACGCCCCGCGATCCGTGCTCTGATGGGCCTGAAGGATGTCCACCGCCCGCGCGTGCGCGCCGGGCTGCGCACCACCGGCAAGGCAGTGTCGTCGCCCGCCGGGAAGCGCCAGTTCCTGCGTGGTGCCTACGATGCGGAAGAGGGCACCGTCACCCCTGTCGGCGGCAGCGGATCCCATCTGATCGCCGCCCTCGCACAGGCGAACGCGCTCATCGTGGTCCCCGAGGACGTCACCTCCGTGGAGTCGGGCACCGAGACGGAGGTGGTCCTGCTCGGGTGAGTGCTGTGCCGTGGCGGTACCGTGTCTGACCACACAGTGACCGGGAGCCACAGCAATGAGCGCGCAGCAAGGACTCACCCACATCGACGAGGCAGGCGCGGCCCGCATGGTCGACGTCTCCGGGAAGGACGTCACCGCGCGCACCGCCCGTGCGAGCGGCCGGGTCCTGGTCTCGCCGCGCGTCGTCGAGCTGCTGCGGGGCGAGGGGGTGCCCAAGGGAGACGCCCTCGCCACCGCCCGTATCGCGGGCATCATGGGCGCGAAGCGCACCCCCGACCTGATCCCGCTCTGCCACCCGCTCGCGGTCTCCGGGGTGAAGCTGGACCTGTCCGTGGCCGACGACGCCGTAGAGATCCTCGCGACGGTGAAGACCACGGACCGCACGGGCGTCGAGATGGAGGCCCTGACCGCGGTCTCCGTGGCCGCGCTCACCGTCGTCGACATGGTCAAGGCGGTCGACAAGGCAGCCGTCATCTCCGACATCCGGGTGGAGGAGAAGACCGGCGGCAAGTCCGGCGACTGGTCGCGCACGGAGGCCGGGCAGTGAGCCCGCGCGGTGGCGAGGTCCACAGCCACGCCCACGGAGCGCCGCCCCCGCCGGAGGAGCCCGTCCGCCCGGCGCGGCGCGCCCTGGTCGTGACCGCCTCCAACCGTGCCTCCGCCGGTGTGTACGAGGACAAGGGCGGACCGCTCCTCGCCGAGGGTCTCGCGGGCATGGGCTTCGCGGTCGACGGCCCCCGGGTGGTCCCGGACGGCGACCCGGTCGAGGCAGCCCTGAGGGACGGGGTGGCCGCGGCGTACGACGTCATCCTGACCACCGGCGGCACCGGCATCTCGCCCACGGACCGCACGCCCGACGTCACCCGCCGGGTCCTCGACTACGAGATCCCCGGCATCCCGGAGGCGATCCGCGCGTACGGACTGGCGAAGGTCCCCACGGCCGCGCTGTCCCGGGGCCTCGCGGGCGTCGCGGGCCGCACGCTGATCGTCAACCTTCCCGGGTCGTCGGGCGGGGTCCGTGACGGGCTCGCGGTCCTGGCCCGGCTGCTGCCCCACGCCGTCGACCAGATGCACGGCGGCGACCATCCCAGACCGGCGGACCCTGCTGCCCCTGCCGGCGCCACGGGGAGTTCCCACTGAACGCACCCTTCTGGCCCGTGGTCCTGACGGACGGTGACGTCACCCTCCGCCCGATAAGGCTGCGCGACCAACGAGCGTGGCGCGAGGTGAACCGGCGCAACCGGGAATGGCTTCGCCCCTGGGAGGCGACCATCCCGCCGCCCGCGCCCGGCGGCCCGATCGCCCAGCGCCCCACGTACCGCCAGATGGTCCGCCATCTGCGGGCCGAGGCCAACGCCGGGCGGATGCTTCCGTTCGTCGTCGAGTACCAGGGAGTGCTCGTCGGCCAGCTGACCGTCGCCGGGATCACCTGGGGCTCGATGTGCTCGGGCCATGTCGGCTACTGGGTCGACCGTGATGTCGCGGGCCGCGGGGTGATGCCGACGGCCGTCGCACTCGCCGTCGACCACTGCTTCAGGACCGTCGGGCTGCACCGCATCGAGGTCTGCATTCGCCCCGAGAACGCGCCGAGCCGCAGAGTCGTCGAGAAACTCGGATTCCGCGAAGAGGGACTGCGCCCCCGTTATCTCCACATCGACGGTGCCTGGCGGGACCATCTGGTGTTCGCGCTCACAGCCGAGGAGGTCCCGGAGGGCCTGCTGCGCCGCTGGCACCAGGCACGACCCGCACGGCATGAGAAATAAAATAATTGTTCGAATTCGATCGACGCTCGATCACGCAGTGATCTGAAGAATCACAAAAAAAGTCAGTGATATCAGCCAGATCGTGCGACACACCGGGCCAATTGGCCGATGCCCTCGTGCGAACCCCTCTACGGTGTGAAGCGTGAGCAGCAGCGGCCTCATCTACGCAGTCATCGTCGGGGCCTGGGCCGCCTACTTGGTGCCGATGTGGCTCCGCAGGCAGGACGAGCTCAACGAGGCCCGTCCGACGGAACGCTTCAGCACCGCCATCCGGCTGCTGTCCGGACGGGCGGGAATGGAGCGCCGGTACGCCAAGGAGCTGCGGGAGCGCACCGCGGAGGACGAGGCGCCCGCCGACGCCGACCCGGATGCCGAGACGGACCGATTCAGTTCCGTCGACGTCCGGGAGTTCGCCGCGCCTCCGGCGCGTACCGAGGCCCGGCTCGAGGTGCCGGCCGCGGTGCCGGCGCAGGTGCCGGCGCGCAAGGAGCGTGCCCCGCGGCCCGACGGCTCTGCGGCCGCCGCGCGTGCCCGGCGCTCGAAGGTCCTCGCCCGCCGTCGGCGCACCACCGTGATCCTCTTCCTCGCCTTCACCCTCGGCGCGATCGTCGCCGCGGTCGGCGGGCTCGGCTTCCTCTGGGCGCCCGGCGTCCCGGCGGTCCTGCTCAGCGCGTACATCGTGCATCTGCGCGCGAAGGAGCGGCGCCGCTTCATGTACGTCATGGACCGGCGTCGAGCGGAGGCGGCGGCGCAGCGTCTGCGCGAGAACCGCCCGCGCCGCCAGCCGGACGCCGCCGCGGAACCGGCCGGGGAGCCCCAGGACCGCCCCGAGCCGGAACCCTCCCCGAGACTTCGTCCGGGGGGACCCCCACCCGCGGTCTCCCCGCAGGAGGCCGGCCGCCGCGCCCTCGTCGAGCAGACCGACCACGCGGAGTGGGTCGACCAGCAGCGCGACCCCGGCCCCGCCCGCGGCGACAGCTGGGACCCGGTCCCGGTCCCACTCCCCACGTACGTCACCGCCCCGGTCGCCCCTCGCGCCACCAGCGGCATCGATGTCACGGACCCGGAGACCTGGAGCTCGGCCCGTTCCTCCACGGCCGAACCCACCCCGCCCGCCCCGCCGCGCCAGCGCACCACCCCACCCCGCCGCACTCGTGACCACGGCCGCACCCCGCTCTTCGACCAGTACGCGGACGAGGACCGGCCCCGCGCGGCCAACGAGTGAGGCCCTCGGCGCGAGCGGCGCCGGGCCTGCGGAACACCGGCGCGGCTGACCAGCGAGGAACGGATTTCCAAGCACCCCGATCGGGATGCTAAGGTTTCACTCGTTGCAAGGGCCTGTGGCGCAGACTGGTAGCGCACCTCGTTCGCATCGAGGGGGTCAGGGGTTCAAATCCCCTCAGGTCCACAACAGGTCAGAGCCCCTGTCGGAGAGATCCGGCAGGGGCTTTGTCGTGCCGTACAGCAGCGAAGTACAGACGGTGACCGTGATGGCGGCCGGCAGGTCTGGGCGGCCCGGGGCGGGGCGGGGCGGTGTTTCGGGTTCCCGATGCCGGTCTCTTCGCTCTTGAGGCGCCGTGGATCCCGGGCGAGACGGAGCGGGGCGAGTACCAGCGGGTGGGCCAGGTGCTGCAGCGGCTCGGCGATCGGTCGTCCGGAGTGGACGTCCGAGTCGCTTGTCTTCGCACCACACGATGACCACCGGTGGCCGCAGCCGTCCCTGCACCAACCCCCGCAGCCTGATCACGAACTACGGCCGGAGTGCGGGGGAGTTGACCAAAGCCGCAGGTCTGACCGGCTGTTGTAGAAGTCTACGAAGAGACTGCGGGCGCTTTCATGTCTTTTACTCCTGGCTGACTCCGGTCGGTTGGCTGTGTACTCCTCGGACAAGTTCCAAAGGAGCAAGGCAAGTTGCCGCCAAGCAAGGGATGAGGCGCCGTGGACTTCCTCCAACCTGCCGCATGGGGGAAGCGTCGGTCGCAAAGGCCCAGCAGCCGGACGTGTCGCCGATCGCGGGCGGTACCGGTGTGATGGTCGAGCCGATGCCGGCATCCCCTGTGGGCCGGATCCGGCCCGAGGACATGCCGGGTCTGCTCGAGGCCGGACAGGCGGTACGGGATGCGGTCTGTTCGACGAAGAAGCAAGTCCTGGTGGCAGCGCTGATCTGAAGGCGGCACCAGCGAGCCCCACGTGTTGTCCCGGGTGCGGTGTCCCGCACGGGCAGCGCATCCGGAAAGTCCCCACCCGTCTCCAAAAGGAGTGACCATGACCACGCACACCCAGGACACGAGCGTCCAGGAGTCCGAGCGCGCCTGGATGGAGCAGGCGATCAGGTTGGCCACCAACAGCGTGTCGAACGGCGGCGGTCCGTTCGGCGCACTGGTCGCCAAGGACGGCGAGGTCGTCGCGATCGGGAACAACCAGGTCACCTCGACCCTGGACCCGGTGGCGCACGCCGAGGTGAGCGCGATGCGTGCCGCCTGCAAGAAGCTGGACACCTTCTCGCTCGAGGGCTGCGTCCTGATCACCTCGTGTGAGCCGTGTCCGATGTGCCTTTCCGCCGCCCTGTGGGCGCGAGTCGACCGGCTCGTCTACTCCGCCGATCGGCACGATGCCGCGGTGGCCGGTTTCGACGACCGCAAGTTCTACGACCTGTTCGAGAAGAAGCCCGCGTCGATGTGGCCGATGGCGGTCGAGCATCTGGACCTGCCGAACCGTACGGCGCCGTTCGACGCGTGGCTGGCCAAATCCGACCGCGTCGACTACTGAGAAGGAGTTCTCGTGGAGGTCAAGCGGAAGCACAGGATGCACCACTCGACGATCCTCGACGCCGATCCGGACACCGTCCGGGCCGAGGTCCGCGACCCCATGAAGCTGGTGAAGATCGTGTCCGGGCCTGCGGTGAAGGATGTGAGCTGGGCCGAAGGCGGCGCGGTCGAACGGGTGCCGTCGCGGTACGACTTCACGCTGGTGTTCAACGAAAGCCTCGTCCAGCAGGAGGTCGCCGGACGCAACGAGGTGGCGGGGAGCTGTTGATCCGGCACGCGCGGACGCGCCGCCCCGAGCACCTCGCGGTGCTGGAGCGGCGCGTGCTGCGGGCGGCCGGGGACCGGCTCAGCCGGTGATGGCCGGCCGGTGAGGATCAGTTGGTGAGGATGCCCGGGTCGGACAGGCCCGGGGCGCCGGTCTCGACGTGGCCCGCGAAGCGGCGGAGGAAGTCGGCCGACGTGGTGGAGGTGACCGTCACGTCGTACCAGTTGCGGCAGGCGGCCAGGTCGACCGAGTGCGTGACGGTCGTGCCCTTGCGGACCGTGAAGGTCTGGGTGGAGCCGCAGTAGGCGTTGGTGACGGTGAGCCGGGCGTCGCCGGTGGCGGCGTTGCTGAAGGTCAGGTCGAGGTTGCCGGTGGTCGCGTTGTGGCGGGCGGTGACCTCGGGGCCTGCGGTCTTGCCGGGGTTGCGGAAGCGGCTCAGGAAGCCGTTCGGGCCGTGGACGGTCAGGTCCGTGACGCCCTTCGAGTACTTGGTGTTCCAGCTGTCCGCGATCGACTTGCCCGCCTCGGTCGTGTACGTCCAGGGCGCGTCGGAGCGGTTCGCCGAGGTGACGTAGAACTGGGCGCCTGCGGCCTGCCCGCCGCTGAAGGTGAGCCGGTACTTGCCGGTGGCGATGTCCGCGGAACCGTCCACGTACGGCGCGTACTTGAGCGGACGGGTCGGCTTGCTGCCCGGCTCCTGGCGGGGCATCGTGCCGACGGCCGGGGCGGGGGCCAGGAAGTCGGGGTGGCGCTCGCGGTCCGGCGGGTAGTACCCGGCGGTCGGCGGCAGTGCGGCCGGCGTCGTCTCCGTACGCGCGAAGTCGAAGGCGGAGGTCAGGTCGCCGCAGACGGCACGCCGCCAGGGCGATATCTGGGGCTCCTGCACGCCGAAGCGGCGCTCCATGAAGCGGACGATCGAGGTGTGGTCGAAGGTCTCGGAGCAGGTGTAGCCGCCGGTGCTCCAGGGGGAGACGACGAGCATGGGCACGCGGGGGCCGAGGCCGTACGGTCCGGCGACATAGCCCGCCTTGCCCGGGAAGTAGTCCAGCGTCGTCGGGGTCGTGGACAGACCCTGGGCCGCCCCGGACGGCGCGTACGGCGGCACGATGTGGTCGAAGAAGCCGTCGTTCTCGTCGTAGGTGATGAAGAGGGCGGTACGGGCCCACACGTCGGGGTTCGACGTCAGGGCGTCCAGCACCTGCGCGATGTACCAGGCGCCGTAGTTGGACGGCCAGTTGGAGTGCTCGGAGAAGGCCTCGGGGGCGGCGATCCAGGAGACCTTGGGCAGACGGCCCGCCTGGACGTCGGCGCGGAGTATGTCGAAGAAGCCGTCGCCGTTCTTGGCGTCGGTGCCGGTGCGGGCCTTGTCGTACAGCGGGTTGCCGGGCTGGGCGTTGCGGTACTTGTTGAAGTACAGCAGGGAGTTGTCGCCGTAGTTGCCGCGGTAGGCGTCGTTGATCCAGCCCCACGATCCGGCGGCGTCGAGGCCGTCGCCGATGTCCTGGTAGATCTTCCAGGAGACTCCGGCCGCTTCGAGGCGCTCGGGGTAGGTGGTCCAGTCGTACCCGGCCTCGGCGTTGTTGAGGACCGGGCCGCCGCCCGTGCCGTCGTTGCCGGTGTGGCCCGTCCACATGTAGTAGCGGTTCGGGTCGGTGGAGCCGATGAAGGAGCAGTGGTACGCGTCGCAGATGGTGAAGGAGTCGGCGAGCGCGTAGTGGAAGGGGATGTCGTCGCGGGTCAGGTACGCCATGGTGGTGGCGGTCTTCGCGGGCACCCACTGGTCGTACTTGCCCTGGTTGAAGGCCTTCTGGCCGCCTGCCCAGTCGTGGTTGAGGCCCTGGAGGAACTCCATGCCGAGGTCGTCGCCCGGGGGCCGGAACGGCAGGGTCACCTTCTTGCCGTCCGCCTGGTTCCAGACGGACTTGCCGCTGGGCAGGGTGACCGGGCGGGGGTCGCCGAAGCCGCGTACGCCCTTCATCGCACCGAAGTAGTGGTCGAAGGAGCGGTTCTCCTGCATCAGGACGACGATGTGCTCGACGTCCTGGATGGTGCCGGTGCTGCCCTGGGCGGGAATGGCGGCGGCCCGGGCGATGCTGTCGGACAGCATGGTGAGCGCGGTGGCGCCTCCGGCCAGTTGCAGGAAGCGGCGGCGGTTGAGTTCTGCCATGGCGAGTCGACCTCTGCGGGTGAGGGGGCTGGCGGGGGGCGTCCCAAGCGCAACGTGTATGGACAACTTTCCGGCGGACGGCTCATGACTACCCGCGGTACAACCGGCGAACGCATCGGGTCGGCCGCTTTCCGCCCACCGGTGTCGGCCGGCCGGGGACCTGGCCGAGTGTCACAACACCACCTCCTGGTCGGCGACTTGGCACCGATCGGACCGGTGCGAGGTCGTGCGAGGTGACATACGGAGGGGCCACCCGGCCGGGGAGGACGGTCCCGGGGGGGGGGGGGGGGGGGGGGGGGGGGGGGGGGGGGGGGGGGGGGGGGGGTGGGGGGAGGGGGGGGGGGGGGGGGAGGGGAGGGGGGGGGGTGTGGGGGGA
>NZ_JBWKDT010000023.1:10661-78571 GCF_056435785.1 Streptomyces sp. NPDC043870 | reverse complement strand
CAAGTTCCCACAACCCCCCCCCTTGTTCCTCGCCTTGTCACCACCAGACTTGGGGCGGGGTTTGGCGAGGCAACCCCCGGGGGCCCCCCCCCCCCCGGCACCCCCCCCCCCCCCCCCCCCCCGCCCCCCCCGGGACTCCTTCGTTCCGGTTACGGGACGACGTCGCGCGGCGGCTTGCCGTCCAGGTGGTCGATGACGTTCTGGACGGCCGCGAGGGCGATGCGGACCAGGGTTTCGCGGGTGACGCCGCCGACGTGGGGGGAGAGGACCACGTTCGGGGCCTTGAGGAGGCGGAGGGCGGCGGTCGGGGGTTCGGGGTCGAAGACGTCGATGCCCGCTCCCGCCAGGGAGCCGGAGGCCAGTGCGTCGGCGAGGGCGTCCTGGTCGATGAGCGCCCCGCGGGCCGTGTTGACGACGAAGGCCGTGGGCTTGAGGAGGGCGAGCCGTCCGGCGTCCAGGAGGTGGCGGGTCTCGTTGGTCAGGGGGGCGTGGAGGGTGACGTAGTCGGAGGCGCGCAGGAGGTCGTCGAGAGGGACGTGGCGGGCGCCGCCGAGCCGGGCCTCGGTCTCCGGCGGGACGCGGCGCCGGCCGGCGTAGAGGATGTGCATGTCGAACGCGACGGCGCGGCGGGCGACTTCCTCGCCGATGCTGCCCAGGCCGACGATGCCGAGGGTCTTGCCGGACAACTCGGTGAGGGACTGCTGGAGGCGCGGCAGGGCCCAGTCGGCGTCGACGAGGGCGGTGTGGGCGGGGATCAGCTGCTTGGCGAGGGCGAGCATGAGGGCGAAGGTCTGCTCGGCGACGTTCTGCTTCTCCGCGCCGCTGGAGCCGATGTTGCAGACGGGGACGGAGCGGGCGCGGGCGGCGTCCAGGTCGACGTAGTCGTAGCCGTGGCTCGCGCACTGGACCATCTCCAGGGCGGGGGCGGCGGCGATGTGACCGGCGGTCACCGGCCCGAGGCCGGTGATGATGACGTGCGCCTCGCGCAGGGCGGCCGGGTCCTCGTCCGTCGCCTCGACGACCGTGACGTGGGCGCCGGGAAACAGACCGGCGAGGGCGGCCCCGGCCGTACGGCCTCCGACGTGGGGCGAGATGACCGCCAGGATGTTCTTCGCGGGGCTCATGCGCATTCCTTGATGAGGTCGTCGGCGGTCGGTGAACCCGGGCCCGCGTGACCCGAGAGCGCGAGCGTGAGGTCGAACTCGGCGAGCAGACAGCGGATGACGTGGTCGACGCCCGCCTGTCCGTCGAGGCCGAGGCCGTACGCGTACGGGCGGCCCAGGAGCACCGCGCGGGCGCCGAGCGCCAGGGCCTTGAAGACATCGTCGCCGGTGCGTACGCCGCTGTCGAAGAGGACGGTGAGCCGGTCGCCCGCCGCCTCGACGACGCGCGGCAGGGCGTCGGCCGCGGCGACGGAGCCGGCGACCTGGCGGCCGCCGTGGTTCGAGACGACGACGCCGTCCATGCCGGCGTCGGCGGCCCGGCGGGCGTCGTCCGGGTGCAGGATGCCCTTGAGGACGATCGGCCCGTCCCAGTGCTCGCGCAGGAAGGCCAGGTCGGGCCAGGTCTTGGCGGGGTCGGCGAACATCCCGACGAAGTGCATCACGGCCGCGTTCGGATCCTCGTGCACGGGCTTGGCGAGTCCCGCCCGGAAGGCCGGGTCGCTGAAGTAGTTGGCCGTGCCGACCCCGTGCAGGAACGGCAGATAGGCCTGGTCGAGATCGCGGGGCCGCCAGGCCAGCAGCGGGGTGTCGAGGGTGACGATCAGTGCCGTGAAGCCGGCCGCCTTCGCTCTCGCGAGGAAGCTGGCCGTCACGTCGCGGTCCTTCGCCCAGTACAGCTGGAACCACCTCTCCGCGTCGCCCATCGCCTCCGCGACCTGCTCCATCGGCGTGCTGGACGCCGAGGACAGGATGTACGGGACGCCGTGGGCCGCGGCCGCGCGCGCGGCGGCGCACTCCGCGTCCGGATGCATGATCGACAGCACGCCGATGGGCGCGAGGGCGAGCGGTGCCGGGAGCGGGCGCCCGAGCACGTCCACGGACAGATCACGTTCGTGCACGTCACGCAGCATGCGCGGCACGATCCGCCACTGGTCGAGCGCGGCCCGGTTGGCGCGCGTGGTGCTGCCGTTGCCCGCGCTGCCCGCCACATAGCCGACCGGGCCCGGGCCGAGCCGGTGCTCGGCGAGCTCCTCCAGCCGGGTCAGATCGGTGGGCAGCCGGGGCACGGCGCCCGTCATGCCGTTCAGATAGATCTCGTACTGGAAGTCCGCCCAGTGCGTCGCCATCCGTACATTCCGCCTCTCGTCGCTGAGACTGCGCTGCTGTACGAGCCGATCATGGCGATGGCCGGCACTTCCGTCCATGGTCGTGCGGCGGGGGGGGGGGGGGGGGGGGGGGGGGGGGGGGGGGGGGGGGGGGGGGGGGGGGGGGGGGGGGGGGGGGGGGGGGGAGGGGGCGGGGGGTGGATTCGTGGGTGGCGGGGGGCGGGGGGGGGGCCCCCCCCCCCCCCCCCCCTGCCGAAGCGCCTCAGGACGCCTGCGCCCTGTCGTACAGCGCCTTCGCCTCATTGCCGAAGTACGGTCCGAACATGCGGTTGGGCAGGAAGACGTAGCCGAAGCTGTTCACCGAGACCTGCAGGCCGGTGCCGGTCGCCTCGCTGAAGCCGGTGAACCAGGGGCCCCCGCTGGAGCCGCCCGTCATGTTGCAGCCGAGGCTGTGGTCCTGCGTGAACAGCCAGTCCTTGGAGCTGTTCCCGCTGCAGTAGATCAGCTTCGTGCCGTCGTACGGGGACGCGGCCGGGAAGCCGAAGGCGTACATCTGCTTGTTGTAGCCGCCGTTGAACTGGATGCCCTGCCCGCCGGTGACCGACGTCAGCTTCTGGCCGTTCAGCGGGGCGACGACCGCCGCGCCGATGTCGTTGTTGATGTCCTCGCTCGCCTCCCACTGCGGGGTGGTGAGGGTCTTGGACGCGGTCCACTGGCCGTACGGGGCCTGGCCGTTGTTGTACGCGGGCACGAAGACCCAGTTGGTGTGCCAGCTGCCCTGGTACTTGACGCAGTGCCCGGCCGTGATGACCGTGCTGGCGTTCTGGCTGGTCACGGCGTTGCCGGAACAGGACGCCGTGCGGCCCTGGAAGGTGAAGAACACCCGGCCCGAGGTCTTCACGACCGCACCGGCGCCGGTCCAGGGGCCGCCCGCCTGCGGGAAGGCGGTGGGCGCGACGGTCGTGGTCTCGGCGGCGGGCTTCGGGGCCCTGAGGGTCTTCGCCGCGCTCGGGGTCAGCAGCAGATCGAGCGGGGTGGCCCCGCGCATCCGCTCGGCGGTCCAGAAGGCGCGGGCCTGGTGCTGTTCCGCGGCCGAGGCGGTGCGAGCGGGGACCGGGGTGGCGGCACTGGCCGCGCCGGCGGCGGACAGTCCGCCCGTGAGCAGTGCGCCGACGGCTAACAGAATGCCCGCGGCTGTGCGATGGCGTCTCACGCATGTCTCCTTCTGCCGTGCCCGGGCCGGGTGGCGCCGGGCAGGGTGGGGGATGAGAACGGTGCGGATCGGCGTGCGTGAGGCAGCGTGCCACGAAGACGCGGGTTCTGTCAGGGGCGCGTCAAGGGTTTCATGCGAGCGCCTTGGCGAAGCAGCGGCTGTTCTCGTAGTCCCGGTAGTGGCCGAACTTGGCGCACTGCGCGTAGCCGCTGGACGTGTACAGCGCGATCGCCTCGGGCTGGGCGGTGCCGGTCTCCAGCACCATCCGGCGCCGGCCGGCCGCGCGCGCGTCCTCTTCCAGCGCCGCGAGGATGCGCCGGGCGAGACCGAGACCCCGGGCCTCGGGGACGACGTACATCCGCTTGAGCTCGGCGTCGCCGTCCGCGTATCCCTCCTCGTTCTCGTCCTGTGAGCGCCAGCCGCCGGTGGCGACCGGGCGGCCCAGCGGGTCGTACGCGAGCAGATACAGTCCGCGGGGCGGGACGAACATCGAGGCGTCGAGCGGTGTGGCGTCGCCCTCGTCGCCGTAGCGCGCGGCGTATTCGAGCTGCACCTGGTCGTTGAGCTTGACGGCGTCGGGGTGGTCGAAAAGAGTCGGCCGGATATCCATGCGAAGCATCGTACAACTATGCGCATTGGTGTCTCTCGGATATTGTGCCGGGATGCTCACTGTGACCACCGTCAACGTCAACGGTCTGCGCGCCGCCGCGAAGAAGGGCTTCGTGGAGTGGCTGGCGGAGACCTCGGCCGATGTCCTGTGCCTGCAGGAGGTACGGGCCGAGGCGCACCAGCTCCCGGAAGAGGTGCGGGACCCCGAGGGCTGGCACGTGGTCCACGTCCCCGCCGCCGCCAAGGGGCGCGCGGGCGTCTCCGTCTACTCGCGGCGCGAGCCGGACGCGGTACGGACCGGCTTCGGCAGTGAGGAGTTCGCCGGGAGCGGCCGGTACGTCGAGATCGACCTGCCCGGCGTCACGGTGGCCAGCCTCTACCTCCCCTCGGGCGAGGTGGGCACCGAGCGGCAGGACGAGAAGACGCGGTTCATGGACGAGTTCCTGCCGTATCTCAAGGGCCTGAAGGAGCGGGCGGCGGCCGACGGGCGCGACGTCCTGGTCTGCGGCGACTGGAACATCGCCCACCAGGAGGCCGACCTCAGGAACTGGAAGGGCAACAAGAAGAACTCCGGCTTTCTCCCGGAGGAGCGCGAGTGGCTCGGCCGCGTCTACGCCGACGGCGGGACCGGGGCCGGGTACGTCGACGTCGTACGCGCGATGCATCCCGACCAGGAGGGGCCGTACTCCTGGTGGTCGTACCGTGGCCGGGCCTTCGACAACGACACGGGCTGGCGCATCGACCTGCTCGTCGCGACGCCCCGCCTTGCCGGGAAGTGCGTGAAGGCGTATGTGGAGCGGGCGGCGAGCCACGGCGAGCGGTGGAGCGACCATGCGCCGGTGACCGCGGTCTTCGAGGTGTAGCGGCCCCGCCGTTCGCCGCGGGCGGTCCGCTGCCTGCCGTCCGCTGACCGCGGTACGCTGCCCGCCGTTCGCAGTCCGGCGGTTCGCAGTCCGGCGGTTCGCAGTCCGGCGGTTCGCAGTCCGGCGGTTCGCAGTCCGGCGGTTCGCAGGTTGGCTGTTTCGGTACGTGACCTGCAGGGCGGTGTCCGGCAGGCTCAGGGGCCGTGCGAATTCGCCGAGTTCTTCGCGTACGTACGCTCAGGGCCGCGCTCGTCGGAGGGCTGACGCTCTGCCTTCTGGCGGTGGCGCCCGCCCCTCCGCCGGGCGGCAGAGCCCCGGACCTCCTCGTCACCGACCAGGCGTCCAAGCGCATCCTGCTGCTCGACGGGGCGCGCCGGACCTGGGATCCACAGACTGATCCGTCCGTCGTCAAGTGGGCGTTCTCGCCGCTCGGGGATCCCCGGTACGCCGACATGGCGCCGGCCAGGAGCTGGGTGTACCCGGACGAGGCGAAGGTGCGCGTCTTCCGGGGACGGACCTACGTACTCACCACGGCGTCGTTCGGCTTCGCCGCGGTCGTCGAGTATCCGTCCGGCAGGCGTTACTGGGGCGACACGCTCTCGCCCGGCACCATCGAGCACAATCCGCACAGCATCGAGCTGCTGCCCGACGGCAATGTGGCCGTCGCCGGCAGCACGGGTGACGTGGTCAGGCTCTACGCGGCCTCGCAGGGCCCGGTCGGTGTGCCGTTCGCCTCGTACACGCTGGACGACGCGCACGGGCTTCAGTGGGACGCGCGGCGCAAGGTGCTGTGGGCACTCGGCGGGGACCGGCTGGTGGCGCTGAAGCCGGGCGGCACGGCCGCGGAGCCGACGCTCACCAAGAGCTTCGAGGTGCCGCTGCCCGGCCCGCACGGGCACGATCTGCTGCAGGTCGCGGGACGGCCCGACCGGCTCTGGGTGACCACCGGCTCGGCCGTCCACCAGTACTCCAAGAGCCGAAGGGCGTTCATGCAGGACTTCGCGGGCGCCGCGAAGATCAGCCGAGCGGATGTGAAGGCGGTCGGGAACGACCCTGTGACCGGGCAGGTCGCTTCCACCGTGCCCGAGAGCGGGCTCGAAGAGACCTGGTGGACGCGGAACGTGACGGTCCACCGGCCGGACGGGACGTACCGGCTGGTCAACGGCGGCATCTACAAGGCGCGTTGGTGGCTGCCCGCCCCTTGATCCGGGCTTCGCCCCGGACCCCCAGTCCTCGATCGCCGGACCGCCCCAAGGAGTGCCCCGGCCTGTGGCCTGCCTCAGGGTTCGCGCAGTCGCCGGTCCAGCGCCATCGACAGCTCCGCCTCCACCACGCTCTTGGCGAGGGGGCGGAGCCGGGTGACGTCCTCGTCCCCGGCGGCATGGGTGCGCAGCAGGTCGGTGAACAGGGCGGCCAGCGCGTCGGCGTGGGCCCGTACCTCGCGGCCCGCCGCCAGTACGGCCGCAAGCGGCACGCCTTCCTTCACCAGCGCGGACGAGACGTCCAGCAGCCGGCGGCTGATGTGGACGATCTCGTCGCCGTCGGTGGCCAGATAGCCGAGATCGAGCGCGGCCATGAGGTTCTCCGCGGTGACCTCGCCCTCGAAGTAGTCGGCGAGCTCCGCCGGTGTGAGGCGGACCGGCGTCTCCTCGGTCGGCTCGCCGAGGCCCAGCACCTCGCCGACGTCCCGGCCGCTCTCGATGGCGGTGGCGAGGTCGGCGATGACGCTCAAGGTGTGGCCGCGCTCCAGGAGGGCCGCGATGGTGCGCAGCCGGGCCAGGTGCTGGTCGCTGTACCAGGCGATACGGCCTTCCCTGCGGGGTGGCGGAATCAGCCCGCGCTCGCGGTAGAAGCGCAGGGTGCGCACCGTGATGCCGGCCTCCTTGGCCAGCTCCTCCATGCGGTACTCGCGGGTTTCGCGAGCCTTGCGCTGCTCGTCCGTCACGTCCGTCACGTCCGCAAGCCTATGTTGTACCGCCGGTAACTTGTTTGGTTCGGCATCTACCGCTGGGTATCGAGAAGCTCTACTCTCCCCATCATGCCAGTGATTGCTGGCACGGTTCGGCGGAGTCAGCAGGAGTCTGCGGGAGGCGGCGGCATGGGCCAGCACGAGCACGTACGGGTGGCGGTGATCGGATCCGGATTCGGTGGCCTCGGTGCCGCGGTCCGGCTGCGCCGCGAAGGGATCACCGACTTCGTCGTCCTGGAGCGGGCGGACTCGGCCGGCGGGACCTGGCGGGACAACAGCTATCCCGGATGCGCCTGCGACGTACCGTCCCACCTCTACTCGTTCTCGTTCGCGCCCAACCCCGACTGGCCGCGCACCTTCTCCGGGCAGGAGCACATCCGCGCCTATCTGGAGCATGTCACCGACACCTTCCGGCTCCGCCCGCACATCCGCTTCAACCACGAAGTGACGATGATGCGCTGGGACGGCGACGAGCTGCGCTGGGAGATCGAGACCTCGGCCGGGGCCCTGACGGCGGACGTCGTGGTGTCGGCCACCGGGCCGCTCTCCGAGCCGAAGATCCCCGAGATCCCCGGGCTCGCCGACTTCCCCGGCAAGGTCTTCCACTCGGCCCGCTGGGACCATGACTACGACCTGCGCGGAAAGCGCGTCGCGATGATCGGGACCGGCGCGTCCGCGATCCAGATCGTGCCGGCGATCCAGCCGGAGGCCGGGAAGCTGACGCTGTTCCAGCGCACCCCGCCATGGGTGATGCCGCGTATGGACCGGCGGATCAGCGGAGTCGAGCGCTGGCTGCACCGACAGCTGCCGTTCACCGGGACCGCGCGCCGGGGGCTGCTCTGGGGCATCAGGGAGTTGCAGGTCAGCGCGTTCACCAAGCGGCCGAACGAGCTGGGTCTGATCGAGTCGCTCGCCAAGGCCAACATGGCCAAGGCCGTCAAGGACCCGGCGCTGCGGGCGAAGCTGACACCCTCGTACCGCATCGGCTGCAAGCGGATCCTGCTGTCGAGCGAGTACTACCCGGCGATCACCAAACCCAATGTGGACGTCGTCGCGTCCGGACTGACGGAGATCCGCGGGTCGACGGTCGTCGCCGCCGACGGCACGGAGACAGAGGTCGACGCGATCATCTTCGGGACCGGCTTCCATGTCACCGACCTGCCGATCGCCGAGCGGGTGGTCGGCGCCGACGGGAACACCCTCGCCGAGGCGTGGAAGGGTGGCATGGAGTCGTTGCGCGGCGCCACCGCCGCCGGATTCCCCAACTGGATGACGATCATCGGCCCCAACACCGGCCTCGGGAACAGCTCGATGATCCTGATGATCGAGTCCCAGCTGAACTACATGGCCGACTACATGCGGCAGATCGACGTCCTCGGAGGCCGGGTGGCGCTCGGCGCGCGACCGTCCGCCGTCGGCGCGTGGAACCGGCGGGTGCAGGAACGCATGAAGCGCACCGTCTGGAACACGGGCGGCTGCACCAGCTGGTACCTGGACGCGAGCGGCCGCAACACCACCATCTGGCCGGGAACGACAGGGGAGTTCCGGCGCGAGACGCGAGAGGTGGACCTCGCGGAGTACGAGGTGATCCGCCCGCCCCGTACCCATGCGGCCGCGGCCGGGTCCACCGAGTCCGCCGGGTCCACCGGGTCCGTCGCCGTGACCGTGGGGGAGGAGAGCGCGTGAGCCGCCTGATGAAGAGGACCGGCGCTGCCCCCGCCCCGCCCGTCGCCGAGCACGAACTGACCGCCGTCTCCGCCGACGGCTCCCGTATCCATGTGGAGCTGCACGGCCCCGAGGGCGCGCCGGCCGTCGTCCTCGCCCACGGCTGGACCTGCTCCACCCACTTCTGGGCGGCGCAGATACGGGACCTGGCCGCCGGTCATCGCGTGATCGTGTACGACCAGCGCGGACACGGGCGTACCCCGGCCGTCGCGAAGGGCGGTCACAGCACCCGCGCCCTCGCCGACGATCTGGAGGCGGTGCTCGCCGCCTCGCTCGAACCCGGCACGAAGGCCGTGCTGGCCGGGCACTCCATGGGCGGGATGACGCTCATGGCAGCCGCCGGACGGCCGAAGTTCGAGGAGCACGCGGCCGCCGCGCTGCTGTGCAGCACCGGCAGCTCGGATCTCGTCGCCGAGTCGCTGGTGGTGCCGATGCGGCCGGGGCGTGCGCGCACCCGGATCACCCGTGCGATCCTCGGCTCGCGCGCCCCGCTCGGTCCGGTCACTCCGGTCTCCAAGCGGATCCTGAGGTACGGGACGATGGGGCCGGGCTCGGCTCCGGAGCGGATCGCCGAGTGCGCGCGCATCGTGCACGCGTGCCCGCGCCCGACCCGGGTGGCCTGGGCGCACGTCCTTGCCGAGCTCGATCTCGACGCGGGCGTACGGGAGTTGACGGTGCCCACGGCCGTCGTCGCGGGCACCGCCGACCGGCTCACCCCGATCGTCCACGCCCGCGGGCTCGCGGCCGCGCTGCCGGAATGCGTGGGCCTCGTCGAACTCGCGGGAATGGGACACATGACCCCGGTGGAAGCCCCGGAGGCGGTCACCGCGCAGATCCGTACGCTGGTGGACGCTTACGTGAAGAAGGAGCCGATCGTGAGCGACGCACGCGCGGCCGCCGGGCCGCGGACGGCGACGATGCCCGCACCTCTGCGCCTGGGGGCACCTCCCGCGCCGCAGGCTGCGGGGGAGGGCGGAGACGGGGGCACCCCCAGGCCGAAGGCTCTGGGCGAGAACAATGAGGGGGACGCATGAGCAAGGTCAGTCTCGAAGGACAGGTCGCCGTCGTCACGGGAGCGGCGCGCGGTGTCGGTGAGCTGCTGGCCCGCAAACTGTCCGCGCGCGGAGCCAAGGTCGCGCTCGTGGGTCTGGAGCCGGACGAGCTGAAGGCGGTCGCCGGGCGGCTGCACACCGACTGCGACCACTGGCACGCCGATGTCACCGACCACGAGGCGATGGCGCGCGTCGCCCAGGAGGTCAAGGAGCGCTTCGGCAAGGTCGATATCGTCGTCGCCAACGCGGGTGTGGCGTCCGGCGGTCCGTTCGTGGACTCCGATCCGGAGGCCTGGCGGCGGGTCATCGAGGTCAATCTGATCGGCAGCGCGGTCACGTGCCGCGCGTTCCTGCCGGTACTGATGGAGAGCCGGGGCTACTTCCTGCAGATTGCCTCGCTCGCCGCGATCACCCCGGCCCCGATGATGACGGCGTACTGCGCCTCCAAGTCGGGCGTGGAGGCCTTCGCGCACAGTCTGCGGGCCGAGGTCGCGTACAAGGGCGTCAGGGTCGGGGTCGGCTATCTGTCCTGGACCGACACGGACATGGTGCGCGGCGCGGACCAGGACGAGGTGATGCGGGAACTGCGGCAGCGGCTGCCGTGGCCGTCGAACCGTACGTATCCGCTCGGCCCCGCCGTAGACCGGATCGTCGCCGGGATCGAGCGGCGCAAGGCGCATGTGTACGCGCAGTGGTGGCTCGGCGGGATGCAGTCGCTGCGCGGCTATCTGCCAGGTCTGATCGCGGCCGTCGGGCAGCGCGAGATGCGGCGCTTCGAGCCGCGGCTGGCCGGGGTCGGCAAGGGACTGGTGGGCGCCGGAGGCGCCGCTGACGAGCAGGAACGCGGCGGGCGTACGGAGCGTTACTGATCGAAATGCGAGCAATGTCCCTGCATGCCAGGCTGGTCGAGGCCCAGGGGGCCGGCAAGGCCCTCTCACCTCGAACACCCTTCTAGGAGTGAACCAGATGGGCATCCAGGACCAGTTCAAGGACAAGTCGCAGCAGCTCAAGGAGCAGTCGCGGCAGAAGCCGGGCAACGCCAAGGAAGAGGCGTCGCAGCGTTCCCAGAAGAAGCGCCCGCAGCAGCAGCGTCCGCAGCAGGAGCGCGGCCGGGAGCAGTCGAACGACGAGGCGCGCCGGCTTCAGCAGGAGGCCCAGGACCGCTTCGACCAGGACTACGACGCCTGACGTCAGCGGCCGGCGAAGGGGCGCACCCTGTGCACGGGGTGCGCCCCTTTTCGCTGTTGCCATCCGCCCGCCTGCGTGCGGGGTCAGGTGCGCGGCGGCAGTTTCGGGCGGCGCAGGTCCGGGACGTCCGCGTACCCGGGAGGCGTTGCCGCGGGGTGCTGTTCGAGCCGGTCGAGGGCGACTTGGACCGCGGTCTCCAGATCGGTGCGCCTGCCCTCGGCCCAGTCGAGCGGGGGGCGTTCCGCGAAGATGTCGGGCGCCACCCCGTGGTTCTCCACCGACCAGCCGTACGCGTCGAACCACGCCGCGTTCATCGGCACCGTGATCACCGTGCCGTCCCCGAGACGGTGCCGGCCGGTCATCCCGACCACCCCGCCCCAGGTGCGCTGACCCACCACGGGGCCGAGACCCAGCAGCCGGAACGCCGCAGTGATCATGTCGCCGTCCGACGACGTCGCCTCGTCCGCGAGCGCGACGACCGGTCCGCGCGGTGCGTTCGAGGTGTACGAGACGGGCTGGGCGTTGCGCGTCAGGTCCCAGCCCAGAATCGGGCGGATCAGCTTCTCGATGACCAGCTCGCTGATGTGGCCGCCCGCGTTGCCGCGTACGTCCACGATCAGGGCCGGCCGGGACATCTCCATCCGCAGGTCCCGGTTGAACTGTGCCCAGCCGGAACCGCCCATGTCCGGGATGTGGAGATAGCCGCACTTGCCGCCGCTGATCTCCCGTACGACGGCACGGCGTTTGGCGACCCAGTCCTGGTAGCGCAGCGGACGCTCGTCCACCAGCGGCACGATCGCGACCCGCCGGGCGTGGCCCTCGCCCTCGGCCAGCTGGAAGGTCAGCTCCACGGTCGTCCCGCCCGCCGCCGACAGCAGCGGATACGGCCCGGTCACCATGTCGACGGGCCGCCCGTCGACATGGGTCAGCACGGCCCCCTCGCGGATCCCCGTACCGGCCAGCGGGGAGCGTGCCTTGGAGTCCGAGGAGTCACCGGGCAGGATCCGCTTGACGACCCAGCCCTCCTCCCGGCGTACGAAGTTGGTGCCGAGCAGGCCCATCGCCCGCTGGTAGTGGGGCGGTCCCTCGTTGCGGCGCGCGGGGGTGACGTAGGCGTGCGAGGTGCCCAGCTCGCCCAGCACCTCGCGGAGCAGATCGGCGAACTCGTCGGGCGAGGCGACGCGTTCGACCAGCGGGCGGTACAGGTCCAGCACCGAGTCCCAGTCGATGCCGCACATCTGCGGCTCCCAGAAGTACGCGCGGATGAGACGGCCCGCCTCGTCGAACGCACCACGCCACTCCGCCGCCGGATCCACCTCGTGCAGAATCCGGCGCAGATCGATATAGACGGTCGAGTCGCTGTCGCCGGTCTCGGTCGCGGGCAGCGCGCGCAGCTCGCCGTCGTCGACGACCACCAGCCGCGAGCCGTCCCCGCTCACCGCGAACCAGTCGAGATGCTGGACGAGTTCGGTCTTGCGGGCCTTGGTGATGTCGAAGTGCTCCAGGGTCGGCCGGGGCGAAGGATCGGCCGGGTTCGCGAACGTCTCGCCCAGCGCGCCCGAGATGGGCCAGCGCAGCCAGACCAGACCGCCGCCGCTGACCGGATGGAGCGCGGAGTACTTGGACGCGGACACCGGGAACGGAGTGACCCGGTTCTCCAGGCCCTCCACCTCCACCGTGGCCGCGCCCTCCACGGTGTCGGCCTCTGCCGGATCGAAACCTCCGGCCGCCGGCCGCCCGTCCGGCAGCAGCGCGAACGGCGACGGGGTCGCCGACGACAGCGGCACCAGATACGGCCGGCAGCCCAGCGGGAACGACAGGTCCCCGGTGTGCACGTCGTAGACCGGGTCGAAGCCGCGCCAGGACAGGAAGGCCAGATAGCGCCCGTCGCGGGTGAAGACCGGATTCTCGTCCTCGAAGCGGCCGTTGGTGACGTCGACGACCGTACGGGGGCCGGAACCGTCTATCCGGGCCATCTTGATCTGTCGCAGAGAACGTCCGATGCCCGGGTGCGACCAGGTCAGCCAGTTCCCGAGGGGGGAGAAGGCGAGATCGCGCACCGGCCCGTTGTCGGACCTGACCAGCTCGATGACCTCCGCGGGGGGCTCCTCCGCACCCTCGGCGGCAGCCGTCTCTGCCATCTCTGTCGTCTCTTCGGACATGTCGATCAGCAGCAGCCGCCCGTCGTGCGAGGCGATCGCGAGGCGCTGCCCGGCCGGGTCCGCCTTGAGCTCCAGCACCCGTCCGAGCTCCCCGGAGGCCAGCCGGCGCGGCGCACGGTCACCGCTCGCCCGGGGCAGGTACGCGATCTCGATCGCGTCCTCGCCGTCCGCGTCCGTGACGTACGCGACCTGACCGCCGCTGCCGAGCATCTCCGGCAGCCGCACCCGCACGCCGGGGGTGTCGGCGATGGTCCGCGCCGGGCCGTCGCGGTGCGTGAGCCAGTACAGGCTCCCGCGTACGGAGACGGCGCTGGCCCGGCCCGTCGTGTCGACGGAGAGGCCGTCGACGTGGTTGGCGGCCGGGACCTGGTAGTGACGCCGTCCGGCGCGCGGGCCGCCGAGCCGTATCTCCAGCTTCCGCGGCTCCGCGTCCGCCGCCAGGTCGTCGACGATCCACAGGTCGCCGGCGCACTGGTAGACGACCCGGCGGCCGTCGCTGGAGGCGTGCCGGGCGTAGAAGGCGTCGTGGTCGGTGTGGCGGCGCAGGTCCGTGCCGTCGGGCAGGCAGGAGTAGAGATTCCCGACGCCTTCGTGGTCGGAGAGGAACGCGATGCGGCTGCCCACGAACATGCAGCAGTCCAGATGGCCCCCGATGTCGGGCAGCAAGCGCTCCCCGAGCAGATACAGCCGCCCCATCGCCCCGCCCCGGTACCGCTTCCACGAGGCCGGCTCGTGCGGCGGCTTCCCGGTGAGCAGGAGGGTGCTGTGCTTGCCGCCGACATCGGCGACCGCGATGTCGGCGACGGGTCCCCACGGGAGGCGTTTGCCGGGGTCGCCGTCGGTGGGCACCTTGTAGGCCCAGGAGAAGTACGAGAACGGCTGGCCGTGCGAGGAGACGGCGAGGATGTTGCCGTCCGGGTCCCAGCCGCACACCCGGGTGTCGGTGGACCCCCAGTAGCTGAGCCGCCGTCCGGGGCCGCCGTCGACCGGCACCAGATGGATTTCGGGATCGAGGCTGCGCCAGGTCGTGTAGGCGATATGGCGTCCGTCGGGCGAGAAGCGGGGGTGGCCGACCCGGGTGCGGTCGACGGTCACCCGCCAGGCGCGGCCCGGTGTGTGGCCCTCGGGGACGAGGGGCGCGACCCACAGGTCGTCCTCGGCCGCGAAGCACAGCAAGTCGTCGTGCAGATGCGGAAAACGGAGGTATGCGAGGTCTTCACTCACCTTCCAATGCTTTCCGCGCCGGAGGGGTGCGGCAACTTGTGGGGCGACTTGTGGACGGGTTCTGTGGCCCAGGACACGTACGAAACGGTTTCGTTTCGCTGGGCCCGGGGGTATCTTCGTGCTGTACGAAACCGTTTCGTTCGGGAGGAGGCAGGTATGGCAGCGGCACGCAGCAGGCTCACGCCGGAGCGCGAGGCCGAGCTGTACGACGCCGTGCTCGACCTCCTGCGTGAGGTCGGCTACGACGCCCTCACCATGGACGCCGTCGCGGCCCGTACCCGCTCCAGCAAGGCCACCCTCTACCGCCAGTGGGGGGGCAAGCCGGAGTTGGTCGCCAGGGCGATGCGGCACAGCGCACCGGTCGACGTCTCGGCCATCGACACCGGCAGTCTGCGCGGCGACTTCCACGAGATGGTGGCGCGCTCGGACGACTGCCAGATGGAGCGGGACACCGCGCTGATGCGGGGCCTCGCCCGAGCAGTCCATGAGAACGAAGATCTGCTGAAGGCACTGCGTGAACTGTTCATCGAACCCGAGATGACCGGACTCGACGCGATGCTGCAGCGGGCGATCGACCGCGGTGAGCTCGCCGCGGACAATCCCGCGCTGAAGTACCTCTCGCACATGCTGGTCGGCGCCTTCCTCGCCCACCCGCTGATCCAGGATCAGCCCATGAACCAGGGCTTCCTGGGCGAATACCTCGACGCCGTGGTGCTCCCCGCGCTGGGCGTCCGATGACCTCGGACCGCAACCGCGGCCGCGAGGCCGGGGGCTGACCCCCGGAGCGGCAACACCAGGACACGACGGTCTCCCCGCCGTCGGCGTTCGAGCCCCCGGCCCGTCGTCACGGCCGGGAGCCCGGGGATCGTCTCCCGGAAAGCACAGCTCAAGCCCCACCTGACGCGCACCGCTCACGTCGTCGGGCTGGTCATGCCTGCCCTCTTGTTGTCCCAACGACCTGACCGGGAGTCCGTACTCGTGGCCACGTTCCTGTACAAACTCGGGCGGTTCGCCTTCAGGCGCCGCCGACTTGTCGCCCTGATCTGGGTGGCGCTGTTCGCGATCGCCGGTTTCGGCGCGGCCTCCGCGCCCACCGCCACGTCCAGCTCGTTCTCCATGCCGGGGACGGAGGCCCAGAAGGCCTTCGACCTCCTTGAGGAGCGCTTCCCCGGCATGAACGCCGACGGCGCCACCGCGCGGGTCGTCTTCAAGGCTCCCGACGGCGGGAAGATGACCGACCCGGCCAACAAGGCCCAGGTCAAGAAGGTCGTCGCCGACCTCAGGTCCGGCTCGGACGAGGTCGCCTCGGTCGTCGACCCGTACCAGGCCAAGGCGGTCAGCCGGGACGGCACCGTCGCCTACACCCAGGTCTCGTACAAGGTCAGCGGCATGGAGCTGACCGAGAAGACCCGGGAGGCGCTCACCGGAGCGGGCGAGAAGGCGAAGGCCGCCGGGCTGACCGTCGAGATCGGCGGTGACGCGCTGCAGGCCGCACCCGAGACCGGTGCCTCCGAGGTCATCGGTGTCGCCATCGCCGCCGTCGTGCTGCTGATCACCTTCGGTTCGCTCGTCGCGGCCGGGCTGCCGCTGCTCACCGCCATCATCGGTGTCGGTATCGGTGTCTCCACCATCACCGCCCTCGCGAACGTGCTCGACCTCGGCTCCACCACCGCCACGCTCGCGACGATGATCGGCCTCGCGGTCGGCATCGACTACGCGCTGTTCATCGTCTCCCGCTACCGCGCCGAACTGGCCGAGGGCCGGGAGCGAGAGGAAGCCGCGGGACGGGCCGTCGGCACCGCGGGCTCGGCCGTCGTCTTCGCCGGACTGACCGTCGTCATCGCCCTCGTCGGCCTCGCCGTCGTCAACATCCCGATGCTCAGCAAGATGGGGTTCGCCGCCGCCGGTACGGTCGCGATCGCCGTCCTCATCGCGCTCACCCTGATACCGGCGCTGCTCGGCTTCGCCGGCAAGCAGGTCCTCGGCCGCAAGGTCCGCAAGAACAAGGCCGTCAGCAGCGACAAGCCCAACATGGGCACCCGCTGGGCGAGGTTCGTGCTGCGCCGCCCGGTCGCCGTGCTGCTGCTCGGCGTCCTCGGCCTCGGCGCTGTCGCCGTCCCCGCCGGGTCGCTGGAGATGGGTCTGCCGGACGACGGCTCCCAGCCCACCAGCACCACCCAGCGCAAGGCGTACGACTTGCTGTCCGACGGGTTCGGGCCCGGCTTCAACGGCCCGCTGCTCGTCGTCGTCGACGGCGGCAAGGCCGCGGCGGACCGCACCGCCAAGGACATCCGGAAGCTCGACGGCGTCGTGGCCGTCACCCCCGCCACGTACAACAAGGCGGGTGACACGGCGATGATCACCGTCATCCCGAAGGAGCGGCCCAGCTCCACCGGGACCGAGAAGCTCGTCCACACCATCCGGGACACCAGCGGCGACAATGTCCACGTCACCGGCGCCACCGCGATGAACATCGACTTCTCGCAGCGGATGAACGACGCGCTGCTGCCCTACCTGGCGCTCGTCGTCGGCCTCGCGTTCCTGCTGCTGATGGTCGTCTTCCGGTCCGTCCTCGTCCCGCTCAAGGCGGCGCTCGGCTTCCTGCTCTCGGTGGTCGCCGCTCTCGGCGCGGTCGTCGCGGTCTTCCAGTGGGGCTGGCTCGGCTCGCTCTTCGGCGTCGAGCAGACCGGCCCGATCATGTCGATGATGCCGATCTTCATGGTGGGTGTCGTCTTCGGTCTGGCCATGGACTACGAGGTCTTCCTGGTCACGCGGATGCGTGAGGCGTATGTCCACGGGGAGCGGCCGGGCCAGGCGATCGTGACCGGCTTCCGGCACGGCGCCCGCGTGGTCACCGCCGCCGCGGTGATCATGATCGCGGTCTTCGCGGGCTTCATCGGGTCGAGCGAGCAGATGGTGAAGATGATCGGCTTCGGCCTCGCGATCGCCGTCTTCTTCGACGCCTTCGTGGTCCGCATGGCGATCGTGCCGGCGGTGCTGGCGCTGCTCGGGCGGCGGGCCTGGTGGCTGCCGCGCTGGCTGGACCGGGCGCTGCCGAGCGTGGACGTGGAGGGTGAGCAGCTGCGGAAGAACGACGCGGCGGCCGCCGGCTCCGACGACGAGCGCGAGCTGGTGCGCGTCTGATCACCCGGACCCGTCGAGGGTCCCCGTCGGGGTGGCCGTGTCCGTCACGTGGTGGCGGGCGCGGCCGCTTCCGCGTAACAGCGGCGCAGGAAGCGCACGAGGCGGCGGGTGTCGAACTGGATCACCGCGACACCTTCCGGCGAGTGGAACTCGACCACCACCTGGGCACGGCCGCACGGCCAGACCGCGACATCGCCGCGGCGCGCGGGGGCGCGCAGACCGGTCTCCAGCAGCTCGCGCGGGAAGCTCCATTCGATACCGCTCGGGAAGACGAAGCGGACCTTGGCGGGGTCCCGCTCGGGTTCGTAGCGGAGGGCGACGTGCACCGACCGGTACTGCGGGGCGTCGTTGACGATCCGGGCCTTCACACGCTCTTCGACAGAGGGGCTCTCGACAGCGGGGGACATCGATCGGCTCCTCACATTTGGTGCTGTTTGTCCTCTAATGTCGCATATTTTCGAGCGAGAGGCCCAGGCGGGGCGCTCGCTCCTGACGTTCGGGCGCTCTTGCAAAGAGTTCGCAACAGGGCGCATCATCGGACGGTTGACCAGCCAGGCCCATCGGCCTGACCCCGAAAAGCGGAGCCCGCCATGCATGTCCCCGACGGATTCATCAACCTGCCAGTCTCCGCCGCGGCGGGAGTCGTGGCGGCCGGTGCCGTCGCCGTCTGCCTGCGCGGCGCCCGTCGTGAGCTCGGCGGGACCGCCGCCCCTGCCCTGGGCCATGGGGGAGAGCGGACCGCACCACTGGCCGGACTTGTCGCCGCCTTCATCTTCGCCGTGCAGATGCTCAACTTCCCGGTCGCGGCCGGTACGAGCGGTCATCTGCTGGGCGGCGCACTGGCGGCCATCCTCGTCGGGCCCTGTACGGGTGTGCTGTGCGTCGCCGTCGTCCTGCTGCTCCAGGGCATCCTCTTCGCGGACGGCGGCCTCACCGCGCTCGGCGTCAACATCACGGTGATGGGCGTGATCACCGTCGTCGTCGCGTACGCGCTCTTCCGAGGCCTCGTCAAGGTCCTGCCGCGCGGCCGCCGCTCGGTGACCGCCGCCTCCTTCGTCGCGGCCCTGGTCTCCGTACCCGCCGCGGCCGCCGCCTTCACCCTGATCTACGCGATCGGCGGCACCACGGACGTACCGATCGGCAAGGTCCTCAGCGCGATGGTCGGCGTACACGTCCTGATCGGTATCGGCGAGGCCGTGATCACGATGCTGACGATCGGTGCCGTCATCGCCGTGCGCCCCGACCTCGTGTACGGCGCGCGCGGGCTCTCCACGCCGCTCCAGCTGCGCGTCGGCGGCAACCTGGTGGATGCCGAGCCGGCTGCCGCGCCCGCCCACGACGCCCGGTCCCCGCGTCCCCTCTGGATCGCGGGCCTGGTGACCTCCCTGGTGCTGGCCGGCTTCGTCTCCTTCTACGCCTCCGCCAGCCCCGACGGCCTGGAGAAGGTCGCCGCGGACAAGGGCATCGACGAGAACGTCGAGGACCACGCGGCGGCCGGCTCCCCGCTCGCAGACTACGGCGTCAAGGACGTCGAGAACGCGCGGGTCTCCGGCGGTCTGGCCGGTGTGATCGGCGTAGGCGCGACCGTCGCGGTCGGCAGCGGCGTCTTCTGGGCGGTCAAGCGCCGCCGTCGGGACGAGCCGATGGCCGAGGCTACGAAGGAAACCGTCTGAGATGGGTGCGGGCCACGCTCACAAGCTCTACCGGCACGGGCACTCGCCGGTGCACGCCCTGCCGCCGCACTGCAAGATCGCCGCGGCGCTGGGCTTCGTCCTGGTCGTGGTCTCCACCCCGCGCGAGGCGGTCTGGGCCTTCGGCCTGTACGCCGTGCTGCTGGGCGTGGTCACCGCGGTGGCCCGTGTCCCGGCGGGCTTTCTGCTCCGCCGGCTGCTGATCGAGATCCCGTTCGTCGCCTTCGCGCTGCTCATGCCCTTCGTGGTGCCGGGCGAGCGGACCGAGTGGCTCGGGATCTCCCTCTCCGTCCCCGGACTGTGGGGCGCCTGGAACATCCTCGCCAAGGGGACGCTGGGCGTCGCCGCTTCCGTACTGCTCGCCTCGACCACCGAGCTGCGCTCCCTGCTGCTCGGTCTGCAGCGTCTCAAACTGCCCCCGCTGATGGTGCAGATCGCGTCCTTCATGATCCGCTACGGCGATGTGATCACCGACGAGCTGCGGCGCATGTCCATCGCCCGCCGCTCGCGCGGCTTCGAGGCGCGCGGCGTCCGCCACTGGGGCGTGCTCGCCAAGTCCGCGGGCGCGCTCTTCATCCGTTCCTACGAGCGCGGTGAGCGGGTGCATCTGGCCATGGTCAGCCGCGGCTACGCGGGGACCATGCCGGTGATCGACGAGGTGACCGCGTCCCGCGCGCAGTGGGCGTACGCCGGCATGCTCCCGCTCTCGGCACTCGCCGTCTGTCTGCTTGGCTGGACCCTATGACCTCGCTCCCCGCGGCCGCCGTCCCGCCGTCCCTCGAAGTACGCGGCCTCGCGTACGCCTACCCCGACGGCCACCAGGCCCTCTTCGGTGTCGATCTGACCGTCGCGCGCGGTGAGCGGGTCGCCCTGCTCGGGCCGAACGGGGCCGGCAAGACGACCCTCGTCCTCCACCTCAACGGCATCCTCACGGGCGGCGCCGGCTCGGTCACCGTCGCCGGGCTGCCCGTCGGCAAGCAGCACACGGCGGAGATCCGCCGCAAGGTCGGCATCGTCTTCCAGGACCCCGACGACCAGCTGTTCATGCCGACCGTGCGCGAGGACGTCGCCTTCGGCCCGGCGGCGGCCGGGATGCGCGGCGCGGAGCTGGAGGAGCGGGTACGCGAGGCGCTCGACCAGGTCGGCATGGCCGAGTACCTCGAACGCCCGCCGCACCACCTCTCCTTCGGTCAGCGCCGCCGCGTCGCGGTCGCGACCGTCCTCGCGATGGAGCCGGAGATCCTGGTCCTCGACGAGCCCTCGTCCAATCTCGACCCCGCCTCGCGCCGCGAACTCGCCGACATCCTGCGGTCGTTGGACGTCACCGTGCTGATGGTCACGCACGATCTGCCGTACGCGCTGGAGCTGTGCCCGCGCTCGGTGATCCTCAGCGAGGGCGTGATCGCGGCCGACGGCCGTACCCAGGACCTGCTCGGCGACGCGGAGCTGATGGGTGCGCACCGGCTGGAGCTGCCGTTCGGCTTCGATCCGCGTGCAGTGACCATGGGTGCCTGAGTGCGACGACGCCCGCATCGCTGCTGCTGGACGACCAGCTGTGCTTCGCGCCGTGCGCGGCGCGGCGCGCGGTCACGGCGGCGTACCGTCCGCTCCCCGACGAGCCCGGCCTCAGCTGTCCGCAGTGTCTGCCCGTACGCGAACGCCACGCGCGGCAACATCGACGTCTCCATCGTCCTGAGCTGAGTCCGTGACCGACCCGGAATCCGGGTACGCCCGACCACGTTGCACCATGGGTACAAGCGACGATCGGGACAGGAAACGGGGAGCGGGGAGCGTGGACGTGGACGTCCGGGGCACGGTGGCGGACGGCTTCGAGCCGGTCCGGGACGCCTTCGTACGCAACTTCGAGCAGCGCGGGGAGCGCGGGGCGGCCGTCGCCGTCTACCGCGACGGCGTGAAGGTCGTCGACCTGTGGGCCGGGAACCGGGACGTCGACGGGACCGACCCGTGGGCCGTGGACACCGCCCAGGTCGTCCGCTCGGCGACCAAGGGCTTCGCCGCGGCCGTACCACTGCTGCTGCACCAGCGCGGGCAGCTCGACCTGGACGCGCCGGTGGGGACGTACTGGCCGGAGTTCAAGGCGGCGGGCAAGGAACGGGTGCTCGTACGGCATCTGCTGTCGCACCGGGCCGGGCTGCCCGTGCTCGACCGCCCGCTCACCGTCGCGGAGGCCACCGACGGTGCGTCCGGGGCACGGGCCGTCGCCGCTCAGACCCCGGCCTGGGAGCCGGGCACCGACCACGGCTACCACGCGCAGACCTACAGCTGGCTGCTGTCCGAACTCGTCCGCCGGGTCACCGGCCGCACCATCGGACGCTGGACGGCGGAGGAGATGGCCCGCCCGCTCGGCCTGGACTTCTGGATAGGGCTGCCCGCCGACGAGGCCCACCGGGTCGGCCGGCTCGGCCCGGTCGAGGAACCGCCCACGGCGGCCGGCGGCGGACTGAAACTGCGGCCCAAGCGGTCCGTGTCCGAGGCCTACCGCGACCCGGACTCCCTCACCCGTCGGGCCTTCGGTGCGATCGACCCGCTGCCCGACGAGAACGACCCGCTCTACCGTGCCGCCGAACTCCCCGCCTCCAACGGCATCTCCACGGCCCGCGCGCTGGCCCGCTTCTACGCGGCGACGATCGGCGAGGTCGACGGCCACCGCCTCTTCGCCCCCGCCACCGTCACCCTCGCCCGCACCGAGGAGTCGGCCGGCCCCGACCGGGTCCTGGTCGTCGGCACCCGCTTCGGCCTCGGCTACATGCTGCACGGCCCGGCCTCGCCGCTGCTCGGCACCGGCTCCTTCGGCCACCCGGGCCGCGGTGGATCGCTGGGCTTCGCCGACCCGGAGTCGGGAATCGCGCTCGGGTACGTCACGAACGGCATGCGCAAGGGGGTCACGGCGGATCCGCGTGCACAGGCTCTGGTGCGGGCGGTCCGCTCCGCGACATGATCGACGGTGTGCTTTCCGGGGGCACCGTTCCGGAGAGCGGCTGCGCCGACCCAGGGCCCGACCCCGGCAGGCGCTGCCGGCCGGGGTGACCGTGTCCGCATCGCGAAGGGAAAACCGTGGATCGTTTCGAGGGCTACGGCGTACTGATCACCGGAGCGGGACAGGGCATCGGCGAAGCGACTGCGCGCAGACTGGCGTCCGAGGGCGCCCGTGTCCTGGTCACCGACCTGGACGGCGAGCGTGCCGCGGCCACCGCCCGGACGATCCCGCGTGCCGCCTCCTTCCCCTGTGACGTGACCGACCGCGCCGCCGTCGAGGCGGCCGTGGCGTACGCCGTCGAGCAGTTCGGCACCCTGGACGTCCTCGTCAACAACGCCTACACCTGCGCCCCCGACACCCCGCTCTTCGAGGACCAGCCCGACGACACCTGGCAGCAGGACCTCGACACGGTCCTCACCGGCGCCTTCCGGTGCGCCCGCGCCGCGCTGCCGCACCTCGCGAAGGCGGGCGGCCGCGGCGCGATCGTCAACATCGGCTCCGTCAACGCCGAGCAGGACTTCGGCAACCACGCCTACAGCGCGGCCAAGGCGGGTCTCGCCTCCCTCACCCGCACCCTCGCCGGCGACGCCGCCCCGCGCGGAGTGCGCGTCAACCAGGTCACCCCGGGCACGATCCGCACCCCCGCCTGGTCCGACCGCGAGCACCAGCTCGACGCCCTCAACCGCGTCTACCCCCTGGGCCGCGTCGGCACCCCGGACGACATCGCGGCGGCCGTGGCGTTCCTGGCCTCTTCCGACGCGTCCTGGATCACCGGCACGAGCCTGCGGGTGGACGGGGGTCTGCTGGCGGTGAACACGGGCTTCATGCAGGCCGTTTCGGACGGCTGAGCGAGCGCCGTCGTCAGCCCGCCCGCAGCATCAGGCCGATCCCGACCACCATCAGTCCCGCCGCCGCGATCCGCGGACCCCCGAAGCGTTCCTTGAAGAAGAGCGCGCCGATGGCGGCGCCGACGATGATCGAGGATTCGCGCAGCGCTGCGATCGGGGCCAGGGGCGCGCGGGTCTGGGCCCACAGGACCAGCCCGTACGCGGAGATGGACAGCGCCGCGCCGAGGAGGCCGCGGGTCGCGTGCGGGCGCAGGCGGGGGAGCAGCTCGCCGCGGAGGCGGTGGTAGGCGTAGGCCGGGACGAGGATGCCCTCCAGGATCATCAGCCAGGCGATGTAGCTGATCGACGAGCCGGAGGCACGGACGCCGATGCCGTCGACGACCGTGTACGCCGCGATCGACAGGCCCGTCGCGACGGCGGCCAGCAGCGCGGGCCAGTGGGGGGTGGAACCTCTGATACCCCACAGGGCCACGCCCACCAGGCCCGCGGAGGCGACCGCGACGCCGGTCAGCTGCCAGAAGCCCAGGGTCTCGTCGACGAAAACGACCGCGAGGACGGTGACGACCAGCGGGGCCGTGCCGCGCGCGATCGGGTACATCTGGCCGAAGTCGCCCAGGCTGAACGACCGCATCAGCAGCGCCTGGTAGCCGACGTGGAGCAGGGCCGACGCGACGAGCCAGGGCCAGGCGGCAGGCCGTGGCAGCGGGGTGAAGCAGGCAGTCACCGCGCCGATCACCGCCGCGCCGCCGACGATGAGCGTGAAGGCGATCAGCTGGTCCTTGATGGTGTGGGCGAGCGCGTTCCAGCAGGCGTGCGTGACGGCGGCTATCAGGACCGCCGTCGCGACCAGAAGGCTCACGCGGTGCGCTCGCGAACGTCCACCACCGTGGCCCCGGAGTGGGAGATCACGGACTTGGGGTCGAGCGGGAACACCGTGTGCGGGGTCCCGGCGGCGGCCCAGACCACGGCGTGGTCGAGGAGCCCGCGGTCGGCCAGCACCCGGGTCTTCGTCCTGTGCCCGAAGGGCGGTACGCCGCCGATCGCGTATCCCGTCGTCTCGCGCACCAGCTCCGCGTTCGCCCGCTTGACCGCCGACGCGCCCAGCTCATGCCGTACCCGCTCCACGTCCACCCGCGAGGAGCCGTCCATCAGCACCAGCACCGGCACCCCGTCCGCCTCGAAGATCAGCGATTTGACGATCTCGCTGACATCGCAGCCGATGGCGGCGGCCGCCTCGGCCGCCGTACGCGTGGCGTCCGGGAAGCGGACGACCTCGACCTCCAGGGCGAGTTCGCGCAGGGCCTCCGCGAACCGGGGATGGGCATGGGTCTCAGGAGTGCTCATGGCCCGTCACGCTAGCGGTAGCTGTACGGGCCATGCGACCGCGTTTCGGCCCGGCCACCTCGGCGGGGCTGCGTCTCGGCCGGACGACCTTGCTCCGGGCTGCCTTTCGCCGGGCTGCGTCTCCGGCCGGACCTCTTCGCTCCGGGCTGCCTTCGGCCGGACCACCTCTTCGCCGGGCTGCCTTCGGCCGGGAACGGACCGGCTCCCGGCCGCTCCGTTCCCGGCAGTACCGGCTCAGCGCGCCTTCAGCACCGACGCCACCACCGGCCCCGCGGCGTCCCCGCCGTGCCCGGCGGCCTGCACCACCGCGGCCGCCGCCAGGTCCTCGGAGAACCCGGCGAACCAGCTGTTGGACGTGGCCTGGCCGTCCACCTCCGACGACCCGGTCTTCGCGCCCTTGTCACCGCCGACGCCGGCCATCGCCTTGGCCCCCGTACCCCAGTTCGCGGTCGCCCGCATCATGTCCCGCAGCTGACGCCAGACCGAACCCGACAGCGGCCGGGTCGCGGTGGCCAGTTCGCGGTCGTCCAGCGAACGCGGCACGATGACCGGCTGCTTGAAGCCGCCGTTCTTCGCCGTCGCCGTGATGGAGGCGATGTTGAGGGCGTTCATCTGGACCGTGCCCTGCCCGATGTACTGCGCCGCCGCCTCGCCGCCGTTCGCCTCGGGCACGCTGCCGTCGACGGTCGGCACCCCGGTCTGCCAGTCGAGCCCGATACCGAAGGTGTCGCGCGCGATGCTCGCCAGCGCAGCGTCGTCGTCGACCTCGTCGATCTGCTTGATGAACGCGGTGTTGCAGGAGCGCGCGAAGCTCTCCGTGAACGTGCCCTTCGGGATGTCGAAGTTGTCCAGGTTGTGGAAGGTCCGGCCCTGGTACATCACATCCTTCGGGCACTCCGCCTTCCGGTCCGCGGCGACCAGTCCCTTGTCCAGCAGCAGCGCGGCCGTCACGATCTTCATCGTCGAGCCGGGCGCCTGCTTGCCGCGCAGCGCCGCGTTGAAACTGTCCTTGCGGTTGTTGGCCACGGCGCGGATCTCACCCGTGCTCGGTCTGATGGCGACGACCGACGCCTCGCTGTACCGTCTCACCGCCTTCTCGGCGGCGGCCTGGACGTCTGCGTCCAGAGTGGTCGGCAGCTCGCCCGGCTCGCCCTTGGAGAGCGTCAGGAGCGTCGTGTCCGGCGTGTCGGCGCCGCCGCTGATGACCAGCTCCACCCCCGCCTTGCCACCGGCCTTCTCGCCGTACTTCTGCCGCAGTTCGTCCAGCACCGGCCCGAGCGAGGGGTACTTCTCCTTCGTCAGCTCCTCGCCGTCGCGGTCGACGGCCTTGATCGGCGGCGCGGCCGCGGGGCCCGTCCTGAGCTGCTCGTTCTCGCCGAGCTGCGGATGAATCACGGAGGGCGTCCAGTCGACGAGCGGCCGCCCGGTGGTCACCCCGCGCACGACGGTGAGTTCGGAGGCGTACGTCCAGGGCTTGCTCTGCCCTTCGTACGAGACCGTGCCGCTGACCGTGAACGGCACCTTCGTGCCGGCCGCCGCCCCCTGCTTCATCTTCACATCGGTGACATGCGCGCTCTCCTGGTACGAGGCGATGGTGGGCTCCGCGTCCGCGGCGTTGTTGGTGAGCTGCGCGGCGAGCGGTGCCTCGCCTCCCGCCCACGCCGCGAGAAAGTCCTTCGCGGTCGTACGGATCTCGTCGGCGCTCAGCGGCCCCGACTTCGGCGCGGACGCGGACTTGGTCTCCGGACCGCCGCCGCCCCCTCCGCCGTTCAGCACGTTGTACGCGCCGTAGCTCACTCCGCCGGCGAACAGGACGAACACTCCGCCGATGATGGCGACTTTGGCTCCACTGCGCATTTCTGAGATTCCCTCCCCGTTTCCCCTGTGCCTTTACGGTAGGCGGCGGTTGTGACGGGAGAGGCGGTCGTTACCGGAATGTGCCGTCGGCAGGGTGGGGCACGGGGTAGTGCACACCCCATGAACAACCCGCGCATCATCGAACGGACCGCGCCCCGCCGCTCAGCCGCTGCCCCGCGCCAGGTCTGGTACGCGTCCTACGGCTCCAACATGCACCTGGACCGTCTGTCGTACTACGTCACGGGCGGACGGCCGCCGGGCGCGTCCAGGACCTGCCCGGGCTGTCGGGACCGCCGTGCGCCGACGGCGTCCGTGCCGGTGGAGCTCCAGGGCGTCCTGTACTTCGCCACCCGGTCCCCGGTGTGGAACGGCGGCAGGGCCTTCTACGACCCCGAGACGCCGGGCCGGGTCCGTGCCAGGGCCCGTCTGGTCACGGTCGGACAGTTCTCCGACATCGCCGCCCTCATGCCGGACGACGCACCCGGGTCCGCGCCGAACCGCTAGGACGCGGCCTGGGACGCGGACGGTGTGTGGTTTCCCGCAATACCCAAAGCCCGGGTGATTGTGGGGCAATCACCCGGGGCGGATGGGCGGCGGAGCTAAGAACTGCTGGCAATTCATGCCGGTCCTGGTGCCGCCATGCTGGGGAAGGCTACTTCCAACTCGAAAAGACCAGAACGAGTTTCAAGCGACGGCCCTCGCGCCCCTGACCGTAATCATTGGCCGCTGCCCGAGTGGGAGCGGTGCTTAATCCAAGCTGTGCCACCACCTGTGCAGGCAACGAGGAGCACGAGCAGAACAGGGATAAGCGGGCCAAGACCCAGGCCTTCGAACACAATGCCTCCTTGGCGCGGAGGGAGAGAGGAATGAGAAACTCGACGGAGAATGCTGCGCGTTCGCCCGCGTGTGGTCTGGTCGATTCAGTTTACTCGTCCTTGAGGTAACCGCCCACGAAGCCGCGGTAGTCACCCCAGACCCGCTCGCGCTTGTCCCATTCGCTGCCCCAGCACTCCGCCGTCCAGACGGTCTCGCTCTGGGCGTTGTCAGCCGGCGGCGAGGAAATCCATTCCTTCACCGGGCTGTGAGAGAACGAGCATCCCGGCACGTACAGGTAGTGAGACGCGCTACCCGGGTACACCTTCTTGGTGTCCCTGCCCTTGACCTGGTAGTTGGTCCTCACCGACACCCGCGCGACCTTGACGCCCAGGAACTTGTCGGTGACCGCGTACGAGGCCCACATGTCCCTGTATCCGGACGCCCTGAGCGCCGCGCTGGTGTTGGGGGACGTCTCGTCAGTACCGCCGAGGGACTCACGCTCCACCACGACGTCACCGCCTGCCAGCACCACACGCTTGTTGCCCGTGACCGAAGACGGGGCTTCGACCTCCTCGAAGAACCTGTCCATCACGGAGCGGTCCTCGAGGAGGTCAAGGAATCGGACCTTCTCGGCACTCGAAAGGGCCGAGAACCCCTGAGCGGTTTCCTTGGCCTGCTCGTCCCCCTGAGCCGACTTCGCCGCGAGGTAGGCCGAATACTTGGCGATCCGGGACGCCTGCGGGCCCACAACGGCGTCGGCCTGAGCGGATCCGGGCAGCATCGCCAGAGCTATTCCGGCAAGAGCGACACCGGCAGTGGCGGTTGCACCGCTTCTGAATACGGAGCGCATATCGGTTCCTGTCCCCTTCGTTCATGACACTCGATTGAGTTCGAGCAGGAAAGGGAGGTGCACAAATCCGTACCCATCAGCCCCCGTCCCCCCGTGTTGCGTGCCCGCTTGGTCCCTGCGGTCACGCCTCACAAAGAGTGCACGAGAAAGTCACAACACGTCAATCGATCTTCCAGTTATTTGAGGTTCACCTGAGCTAGGGGATCTGCTGCGGCTGACCGGCTGCACGATATGCGGAATTGGTGAATCCGGGTGACTGTAACGGCGGCCTCGGGAATGATTGCAGTCACGCAAACCTTGCGTGATTACCGGCCATGCCAGGGCTGGTAGTGGCGGCCCGCTGTAAATCCGGCGCGTGCCGAATCGCTACTGCGTCGTCGTAACGTCCTCGGCTGCCCGGGGACTCGGGAAGACGGGTTGACTCTCCTGAGCCTGCTTCCGGCTCGCGACGACTCAGGACAACCGGAGACGACCATCAACGGCAATGGCGGGCCCGGCACCACCACGTGCCGGGCCCGCCATCGTGCCTGCTACACCCACGTGTCCAGCCACATCCGCCCGCGCCAGTCGTCCATCGGAATCGGCTGGCCCGTGTAGATCGGCCAGAAGTAGATGAAGTTCCAGATGATCAGCAGCACCAGCACTCCGGCCCCCACCGCGCCGAACGTCCTGCGGCGTTCGTCCGACCCCGGTGGGCCGATGATCGCGCCGATCATCATCGTGACCGCGAGACAGAGGAACGGCACGAAGACGACCGCGTAGAAGAGGAAGATCGTGCGCTCCTGGTAGAAGAACCACGGCACCCAGCCCGCCGCCACCCCGCAGGCGATCGCGCCCGCCCGCCAGTCGCGGCGGAAGGCCCAGCGCCACAGCACGTACGCGAGCGCGAAGCACGCGGCCCACCACAGCAGCGGGGTGCCGATCGCCAGGACCTCGCGGGCGCACTTCTCCGTGGCCGTCACCGGGCAGCCGGCGGTACCCGGGGCCGGGTCCTCGTAGAAGTACGAGACGGGACGTCCCAGGACGATCCAGCTCCACGGGTTGGACTGGTACGTGTGGCCCGAGGTGAGGTTGACGTGGAATTCGAAGACCTCGGTCTCGTAGTGCCAGAGGCTGCGCAGCCAGTCGGGCAGCCAGGTCCAGGCCCCGCCGCGCCCCTCGTTCTGCGCCCAGTCCCGGAAGTAGCCCTTGTCGGTGACGATCCAGCCCGTCCAGGAAGCGACGTACGTGACGATCGCGACCGGCACCGTCGAGACGAACGCGGGCAGGATGTCGCGCCGCAGGACCGCCTGGTACGGGCGCACCGCACCCGCGGTGCGCCGGGCGCCCGCGTCCCACAGGACCGTCATCAGGCCGAACGCGGCCAGGATGTACAGCCCGTTCCACTTGGTCGCGAAGGCCAGGCCGAGCATGACACCGGCCGCGATCCGCCACGGCCGCAGGCCCAGGCGCAGGTTCTCCGCGATCCGTACGTCCGGCCGCAGCACGCCCTCCGCGTCCACCGGCAGCGCGGCGGCCAGCTTCGAGCGTGCCCGGTCGCGGTCGATGAGGAGGCAGCCGAAGGCCGCCAGCACGAAGAACATCAGCACCTGGTCGAGCAGCGCCGTGCGGCTCATCACGAAGTGCAGACCGTCCACGGCGAGCAGCGCGCCCGCCAGACACCCCAGGAACGTCGAACGGAACAGCCGGCGGCCGATCCGGCAGAGCATCAGCACGGACAGCGTCCCGAGCACGAACACCATGAAGCGCCAGCCGAACGGCGTGAACCCGAACAGCTGCTCGCCGAGCCCGATGATCCATTTGCCGACCGGCGGGTGCACCACATAGCCGGGGTCCACCGGGATCGCGACCGCGTCCGGATTCTTCAGAATCGACTTGTCGATGTCTTTCGGCCAGGAGCCCTCGTACCCCTGGTTGATCAGCGCCCAGGCGTCCTTGGCGTAGTACGTCTCGTCGAATATCACCGCCTTGGGGCTGCCGAGATGCCAGAACCGCAGCACCCCGGCCACCAGCGCCACCAGCAGCGGGCCGCCCCAGGCCGTCAGTCGCTCCACCACCCGGGCCGCCCCCGGCGGGACGCCGAGCAGCGACCACAGCCGGTCGGAGGGCCGGGTGTACGGCGGGACGAGCCGGTCGCGCAGTCCGATGCCGGGCCGCGGCACATGGCCGAATCTGCGCAGGCGCTGCTGCCAGGAGGGCGGCTGTTCAGCGGCGTCCTGGCCCTGCAGGGCCTGTGGGGCAGTACTGGTCACCGCGCCATCGTAGGGAACGCGTCTGTGCGTGGCGTGTCTCCCCGCCCTGCGAGGATGGCTCCTGTGACTGGATCGGTGACTGGAACGCTCGTACTCGCAGGGACGCCCATCGGCGATGTGGCGGACGCGCCGCCGCGGCTGGCGGCCGAGCTGGAGACCGCCGATGTGGTCGCCGCGGAGGACACCCGGCGGCTGCGCCGGCTCACCCAGGCGCTCGGGGTGCACACCCGCGGCCGGGTCGTGTCGTACTTCGAGGGCAACGAGTCGGCCCGGACGCCCGAGCTGGTCGAGGCGCTGGAGGGCGGCGCACGGGTACTGCTGGTGACCGACGCCGGTATGCCGTCCGTGTCCGACCCGGGCTACCGGCTGGTCGCCGCGGCGGTCGAGAAGGACATCAAGGTCACCGCCGTCCCCGGCCCCTCCGCGGTGCTGACCGCACTCGCGCTGTCGGGGCTGCCCGTGGACCGCTTCTGCTTCGAGGGCTTCCTGCCCCGCAAGGCCGGCGAGCGGCTCGGCCGGCTGCGCGAGGTCGAGGGCGAGCGCCGCACGCTCGTCTACTTCGAGGCACCGCACCGCCTCGACGACACGCTGGCCGCCATGGCCGAGGTGTTCGGCGCGGACCGCAGGGCGGCGGTCTGCCGTGAGCTGACCAAGACGTACGAGGAAGTGAAGCGCGGCGGTCTCGGCGAGCTGGCGGCCTGGGCCGCCGAGGGCGTGCGCGGCGAGATCACCGTCGTCGTGGAGGGCGCCCCGGCCCCCCGGCCCGGTGACCTGGACGCGGACGAGCTGGTGCGCCGGGTGCGGGTGCGCGAGGAGGCGGGGGAGCGGCGCAAGGAGGCGATCGCGGCGGTCGCGGCCGAGGCGGGCGTACCCAAGCGGGAGGTCTTCGACGCGGTCGTGGCAGCAAAGAAAATGGCAGGAACAGGCCCCTCCGACGGTAAAGGTCTATCGTGAAAGGCAAAGCTCAGACCGCGTGATCAGGCCTTCCGGAATGCGATGGCCAAATCCTCATCAATTAGCCGGAAGGCCTGGTGCGCTCCCGCCGGAACGGGCGTCCACTGAAAGACATACCCCCGGCGTGACAGGGGGCGGCAGTGGACAGGAGGAGCTGGCATGAGTGAGATAGCGGGCACCCCGAGCGAGACACGACCGATCCCGGTCGCCGCACCCGAGACCGTGCAGGAGTCGTACGCCTTCGCCTGCATGCGGTGCGGCCGCAGCTGGGAGCAGACCTACGACATCGAGCACCACACCGACGGCCGCGGCCAGCCGTTCTTCATGTACCGCGTACAGGGGCAGCTCGTTCCCTCTCCGCTGACCCATCTCACCTGCCTCAACTGCGGCGGCAAGAAGGTCCGCATCATGCGTGGCGGACAGGTCTCCTCCCTCGCGGAGTCGCTCCGCCGCCAGCACATCACGCCCCCCAACTACGCCACCGCGGGACCCGTCCCCGCCCTGGAGACGAGGGTCTCGGAGACGAGCGCCACGGAGACGAGCGCCACGGCGCCGAAGACCACGGAGCCGGAGACCACGGAGCCCCTCCCCGACGCCGGGCACGAGGCCGCGCGGCACCGGCGCCTCGGCGAGGTCCTGCGCGGCCTCCACCGCCGTAAGTGAGGCCATGGCCACGGTCCTCGTACGATCGTGGTCATGAGTTCCAAGCCCAACGACACGCCCCCGCCGCTGCCCGCCCCGCTGGGAGTGCCGGTCGCCGATTCGCACACCCACCTGGACATGCAGAGCGGCACCGTCGAGGAGGGCCTCGAGAAGGCCGCGTCGGTCGGTGTGACGACCGTCGTCCAGGTGGGCTGTGACATCAAGGGCTCCCGTTGGGCGGCGGAGACGGCCGCCGCACACGACAACGTGCACGCCGCCGTGGCGCTGCACCCGAACGAGGCGCCGCGCATCGTGCACGGGGACCCCGACGGATGGTCCCGACAGGGGGCGAGGGAGGGCGGCGGCGACGCGGCCCTCGACGACGCGCTCGCCGAGATCGACCGGCTCGCCGGTCTCGATCAGGTGCGGGCCGTCGGCGAGACCGGGCTCGACTTCTTCCGTACCGGACCGGAAGGCATCGCCGCGCAGGAGCGTTCCTTCCGCGCCCATATCGAGATCGCCAAGCGGCGGGGCAAGGCCCTCGTCATCCACGACCGCGACGCGCACGCCGACGTCCTGCGCATCCTCGCCGAGGAAGGCGCTCCCGAACGGACCGTGTTCCACTGCTACTCCGGCGACGCGGACATGGCCCGGATCTGCGCGGACGCCGGGTACTTCATGTCGTTCGCGGGCAACGTGACCTTCAAGAACGCCCAGCCGCTGCGCGACGCCCTCGCCGTCGCCCCGCTGGAGCTCGTCCTCGTGGAGACCGACGCGCCGTTCCTGACGCCCGCGCCCTACCGCGGACGGCCCAACGCGCCGTATCTCATTCCGGTCACGGTCCGCGCGATGGCCGCGGTGCGGGGGATCGGAGAGGACGCCATGTCGGAGGCGATCGCGGCGAACACGGCTCGTGCATTTGATTACTGAACGATAACGAACAGTCACACTCCGGAAGGGGTGGCGGGTCGGCGGCGCGACACTGCGTAGTCGAGTTGCTTTGGAGAGTGACATCGCTCGGCTAGGGTCCCGGCCTCGTGAGCACTTCGCAGGGCAGTCACCGTGCCGAACGCGGCGTCCGCCGCGCCGCCGGGCTCATGGAGCCCCCGCCCCCGCCGCCGGCCCCGCCGGCCCCGGTGCGGGTCCCGGCCGTGTCCCCGTACGAGCCGACCGTCACGGCGCTCATCCATGACAAGGGCGCGTACGACGACGAGGGCGCGTACGACGACGAGGGCGCGTACGACGACGAGGGCGCGTACGACGACGAGGGCGCGTACGACGACGAGGGCGCGTACGACGACGAGGGCGCGTACGACGACGAGGACGCGTACCTCAAAGCCGCGCACGGCGCCGGCGCGGACGAAGCGCCCGGCGTCCCGGCCGTGCCCGTCGCACCGCCGGCGACGGGCGGCCGTGCGGAGGCCCGCCGTGCCGCCCGTCGCCGCAGGCCCGGCCCACCGGGCGGCACGGTGGAAGGCCTGCGCCGCATCGTCCCCCAGGCGCTCGTCGTCGCCTTCCTCGTCGGCGGCACCTCCGCCTTCGTCGCCGCAGACAAGGCCGTCCGGCTCAGCGTCGACGGCGTCCCCCGCACCCTGCACACCTTCGCCGACGACGTGAACGAGCTGCTCGGTGACGAGGGACTGGCCGTCGGCGAGCACGACATCGTCGCCCCGGCGCCCGGCTCGGCGCTCGCGAGCGGCGACGAGATCGTCGTCCGCTACGGCCGGCCGATCACCCTCACCGTCGACGGGCGGCGCCGCCAGGTGTGGACCACCGCCCGCACCGTCGAAGAGGCACTGCACCAGGTCGGGGTGCGTGCCGAGGGCGCGTTCCTGTCCGTGTCCCGCTCCATGCCGATCTCCCGCAGGGGGCTCGCCCTCCACGTACGGACCGAGCGGACGGTCACTTTCATGGCCGACGGCCGCGAACGCACCATCCGTACGAACGCGGCGACCGTGCGCGAAGCGGTCGAGGAGGCCGGCATCACCCTGAGCGGCCAGGACACCACCTCCGTACCGCCCGGCAGCTTCCCGCGCGACGGCCAGACCGTCACCGTCATGCGGATCACCGCCGGCCGGCAGGTCCGCGAGGAGCCCGTCCCGTACGACACCGTGACGACCGAGGACCCGTCCCTGCACACCGGCACCGAGGTCGTCGAACAGCAGGGACACAAGGGCACCCGCCGCGTCACCTACGCCCTGCGCACCGTCAACGGCGTCCGGCAGAAACCCACGAAGATCGCCGAGGAGCTGGTGCGCGAACCGGTGACCCAGCGGGTCAAGGTCGGCACCAGACCGCTGCCCCACTCGGTCGCCGGGGCGGACGGCCTGAACTGGGACGCGCTCGCGCAGTGCGAGTCCGGCGGCCGCCCGGACGCGGTGGACCCGTCGGGTACGTACGGCGGGCTGTACCAGTTCGACACCGGCACCTGGCACGCACTCGGCGGCCGCGGCAGACCGCAGGACGCCCCCGCCGATGAGCAGACGTACCGGGCGAAGAAGCTCTACGTGCAGCGGGGGGCGAGCCCGTGGCCGCACTGCGGCCGTAGGCTGTACCGGTGAGCACCACCGATCCCGCCGGCCCCGACGCCCTTCTCGGCCCGGCCGACATCCGTGAACTGGCCGCAGCGCTTGGCGTACGCCCCACCAAGCAGCGCGGCCAGAACTTCGTCATCGACGCCAACACGGTCCGCCGGATCGTCCGCACCGCCGAAGTGCGCCCCGACGACGTGGTGGTGGAGGTCGGACCCGGACTCGGCTCGCTCACCCTCGCGCTGCTGGACGCCGCGGACCGCGTGACCGCCGTCGAGATCGACGACGTACTCGCCGCGGCACTGCCCACGACGATCGCCGCCCGGATGCCCGCGAAGAAGGACCACTTCGCACTCGTCCACTCCGACGCCATGCACCTCCAGGAGCTGCCGGGCCCGGAGCCGACCGCGCTCGTCGCGAACCTTCCGTACAACGTGGCCGTCCCGGTCCTGCTGCACATGCTGGACCGCTTCCCGACCATCGAGCGCACGCTGGTCATGGTCCAGGCCGAGGTCGCCGACCGGCTGGCCGCCCAGCCCGGCAACAAGGTCTACGGCGTGCCGTCCGTGAAGGCCAACTGGTACGCGGAGGTCAAGCGGGCCGGCGCGATCGGCCGCAATGTGTTCTGGCCCGCGCCGAACGTCGACTCGGGGCTGGTGTCCCTGGTGCGGCGTACCGAGCCGGTGAAGACGACCGCCTCCAAGGCCGAGGTCTTCGCCGTCGTCGACGCGGCCTTCGCGCAGCGCCGCAAGACTCTGCGGGCCGCACTGGCCGGCTGGGCGGGCTCCCCGGCGGCCGCCGAGGCGGCGCTGGTCGCGGCCGGGGTCTCCCCGCAGGCGCGGGGCGAGTCCCTGACGGTGGAGGAGTTCGCGCGCATCGCGGAGGCCAAGAAGTGAGCGTCACGGTACGAGTGCCCGCCAAGGTCAACGTTCAGCTGGCGGTGGGCGCCGCGCGGGCCGACGGCTACCACGACCTGGCCAATGTGTTCCTCGCCGTCGGGCTGTACGACGAGATCACCGTCACCCCGGCCGAGTCCCTGACGGTCAGCTGCTCGGGCCCCGACGCCGGCCAGGTCCCCCTGGACCGTACGAACCTCGCCGCGCGCGCCGCCGAGCTGCTCGCCGCCCGCCACGGCATCGACCCGGCGGTCCACATCCACATCGCGAAGGACATCCCCGTCGCGGGCGGCATGGCGGGCGGCAGCGCCGACGGCGCGGGCGCGCTGCTGGCGTGCGACGCGCTGTGGTCCACCGGAGCGTCGAAGGCCGAGCTCCTCGACATCTGCGCCGAACTCGGCAGCGATGTGCCGTTCAGCCTGGTCGGCGGAGCGGCCCTCGGCACGGGCCGGGGCGAGCGGCTCACCGAGCTGCCGGTCGGCGGCGCGTTCCACTGGGTGTTCGCGGTCGCCGACGGCGGACTGTCCACCCCCGCCGTGTACCGGGAGTTCGACCGGCTGAACGAGGGCGTGGACGTCCCCGCCCCCGTGGCCTCCCCGCTGCTGCTCGACGCCCTGCGCACCGGCGACGCGGGCGCACTGGCCGGGGCGCTGGTGAACGACTTGCAGCCCGCGGCGCTCTCCCTGCGCCCGCCCCTCGCGGACACGCTCACCGCGGGCACGGAAGCGGGGGCGCTGGCCGCGCTCGTGTCCGGCTCGGGACCGACGACGGCGTTCCTCGCGAAGGACGCGGACGCGGCGGACCAGATCGCCGGGGCCCTGACGGCCTCGGGCACCTGCCGCACGGCACGGGTGGCACCGTCACCGGCGCCCGGCGCGACGGTCCGGTAACCGGGGCAGCCGCTCCGGACCCCGCGCCTCAATCGCCGGCGAGGCCCGGGCGAGACTCCCTCTGAGCCCGTCGGGCCCCGGACCCCCGGGGCGGCGATCCTTTGGCCGCGCGCCTGCGCCGTTCCGGAAACGTACCGGTTCCCGTCGGCGCGGCCGGGGGTCCGTCCTCAATCGCCGGACGGGCCGGCTGCGTGCGGGTTGCCGTCCGGTGGGCCAGGGTGTCCGTGCGTCGCCGGAACCGAGCCGCGACTCACCGCCGATCGCCGCCCCTCAGGCCTTCCAGTCGGGACGCCGCCCGAGGTACTTCAGCAGCGCCGCGGCATCGTCGTCACCCTCCTCGGCGTCGACGACCGCCGCGAACACGCCGTACGCGCGCAGCGGTTCGGTGAGCGCGACGGCGGCCGGCATCAGAGCTTTGGCGAGCGCGTTCGTCAGCGGTGAGGCCTGGCCGGTGGCCACCGCGATGTCCCAGGCGTGGACCGCGGCGTCGACGGCGCAGTAGCCGACCCCCTGCCAGGCCGGCAAAGGGCCCTGCGGCAGTGGCACCGGCGCTTCCTGGACGTCCTCGCCGATCGTCGCCCAGGCGGCGGAAGAGACGGCCGTCGCGGACGCCACCAGCTCGACCGCCGACTCGGCGAGTTCACCGGACGGCTCGAACGGGTTGCCGGACGGACCGTCGTTCCCGGTGATGGCCTGGGCGTAGGCGCGCTGGTCGCCGGCAGCGTGCTGGATCACCTGCGTGACGTTCCACTGGTCGTTCGAAGCCGAATTCCCGAACTGGATGGGCGCACCTTGTCATGCTGGATCCGCCCGGTGACACGGGCCCAGGGCCGGTCCTGGTCCACCCGGGCAGGGCCGCGTACTCATACGGGAGTTGAGTACGAGAGCGCTGACGCCCGGAGCCTCTGCGGCGCGACCGTACCCGTATGGGATCAAGCGTTCGTGCGCTCGCCGAAGCCACACCGGGCACCCGGGACCGTTACGTCGACCTGCTCCGGGTCGCCTCACTCGGGACGGTCGTGCTCGGCCACTGGCTGATGGCGGCCGTCACCGCCGACGGCGTCGGCAATCTGCTCGCCGTCGTGCCGGAGCTCCAACTCCTCACCTGGGCCCTGCAGATCATGCCGGTGTTCTTCTTCGTCGGCGGCTTCTCGCACGCGCTCTCCTACCGCTCGCTGCGCCGCAAGCAGCCGGAGGGCTCCGAGGGACCGCTGTACGCGGCGTTCCTGCGGGCCCGGCTGCGCAGGCTGCTGCGTCCCACCATGGTCTTCGTCCTGGTCTGGGGAGCGGCCGCGCTGATCGTCCAACTGCTCGGCGGGGGCAGGGACGGCGGACTGACCGCGGTGTCGCTGCGGCTCGTGACCCAGCCGCTGTGGTTCATCGGGATCTATCTGGCGATGGTGGCCTTCACCCCGCCGCTGCTGAGACTGCACGAGCGTTACGGCTGGGGCGCGTTCGGGGCGCTCGCGGGCGGCGCGGCCGCGGTGGACGTGCTGAGGTTCGCGCTCGACGTCCCCTTCGTGGAGTTCCTGAACTTCGCGTTCGTCTGGCTGGCCGTGCACCAGCTCGGCTTCCTGCGCGCCGACGGCCGGCTGCGACTGCCGTCCGTACTCGCCGCGACCGGGCTCGCCGGAGCCGCCGCGCTGGTCGCCCTCGGCCCGTATCCGCTGTCCATGGTCGGCATGCCGGGCGAGAAGGTCTCCAACATGGCCCCGCCCACCCTCGCGCTCCTCTGCCACGGCCTGTGGCTGGTCGGCGCGGTCGAGCTGCTCCGCGGGCCCGGCGCCCGGCTGGTCGCGCGGCCCCGGGTGTGGCGGACGGTCGTCGCCGCGAACGGCATCGCCATGACCGCGTTCCTGTGGCACCTCACCGCCATGCTCGGGGTCTACGGCGTGCTGCTCACCCTCGGCATCCCGCTGCCCGAACCGGCCTCGGGCGCCTGGTGGGCCCAGACGCCGCCGCGGATCGCCGCCGCGGCCGTCCTGACCGCGGTGCTGGTCGCCGCGTTCCGCCGCTTCGAACGGCCCTCGCCCGCACCCCTCACCCCCGGCCCGGGCCCGCTCGCCGCCCTCGGCATCACCCTGTGTCTGCTCGGCGTGCTCGGCCTGTCGATGGTCGGCTTCGCCGGTCTGCTGGAGGGCCGCTCGGCGACGCTGATCGCGTTCCCCGTCACCGCCCCGGCCGCCGTCGCGATGGCCCTGGCGGGCTGGCTCCTGGTGGAGCGCACGGGCCGAGGGGGCCGCACGGCCCTCGCGGCGGGCGGTGTCACTTCCGGCGACTAGGCTGGGAGGCCGTTCGATCCCCTCATCTGGAGCGTTGATGGCCGTCAACCTGGTCAATGTCGAGGCAGTCAGCAAGGTGTACGGCACCCGTGCCCTGCTCGACGGGGTCTCCCTCGGCGTGTCCGAGGGGGACCGCATCGGTGTCGTAGGGCGCAACGGAGACGGCAAGACGACCCTCATCCGCATGCTCGCCAAGCTGGAGGAGGCCGACACCGGCCGGGTCACCCACAGCGGCGGGCTGCGCCTCGGGGTGCTCACCCAGCACGATTCGCTCGACCCCTCCGCCACCATCCGGCACGAGGTCATCGGCGACCTCGCCGACCACGAGTGGGCGGGCAACGCCAAGATCCGCGACGTGCTCACCGGGCTGTTCGACGGTCTCGACCTCTCCGGCTTCCCGCAGGGCCTGGACACCGTCATCGCCCCGCTCTCCGGCGGTGAGCGGCGCCGCATCGCCCTCGCGAAGCTGCTCATCGGCGAACCGGACCTGATCGTTCTCGACGAGCCCACGAACCATCTGGACGTCGAGGGCATCGCCTGGCTCGCCCGCCACCTCCGCGAGCGCCGCTCGGCCCTCGTCTGCGTCACCCACGACCGCTGGTTCCTCGACCAGGTCTGCACGCGCATGTGGGACGTCCAGCGCGGCACGGTCTACGAGTACGAGGGCGGCTACTCCGACTACGTCTTCGCGCGCGCCGAGCGTGAGCGCATCGCCGCCACCGAGGAGGCCAAGCGGCAGAACCTGGTCCGCAAGGAGCTGGCCTGGCTGCGCCGCGGCGCCCCCGCCCGTACGTCGAAGCCGCGCTTCCGGGTCGAGGCCGCCAATGAGCTGATCAAGGACGTGCCGCCGCCGCGCGACACCTCCGAACTGATGAAGTTCGCCTCCTCCCGGCTCGGCAGGACCGTCTTCGACCTGGAGAACGTGACGGTGCAGGCGGGTGAGAAGCTGCTGGTGAAGCATCTGACCTGGCAGCTCGGCCCCGGCGACCGCATCGGCCTGGTCGGGGTCAACGGCGCCGGCAAGACCTCCCTGCTGCGCGCGATGGCCGAAGCCGCCCGCAGCGACGGCGAGAAGCAGCCTCCCGCGGGCCGGATCGTCACCGGCAAGACGGTGAAGTTGGCCTATCTCTCCCAGGAGGTCGCCGAGCTCGACCCCGCTCTGCGGGTGCTGGAGGCCGTCCAGCAGGTGCGCGACCGGGTCGACCTGGGCAAGGGCCGGGAGATGACCGCGGGGCAGCTGTGCGAGCAGTTCGGCTTCTCCAAGGAGAAGCAGTGGACCCCGGTCGGCGATCTGTCCGGCGGTGAGCGGCGCCGGCTGCAGCTGCTGCGGCTGCTGATGGACGAGCCGAACGTGCTGTTCCTCGACGAGCCCACCAACGACCTCGACATCGAGACCCTGACCCAGCTGGAGGACCTCCTCGACGGCTGGCCCGGCTCGATGATCGTCATCTCCCACGACCGTTTCTTCATCGAGCGGACGACCGACCGGGTGTTCGCGCTGCTCGGCGACGCGGCGCTCCGGATGCTGCCGCGCGGCATCGACGAGTACCTGGAGCGCCGGGCCAGGATGATCGAGGCCGCGGCCCCGGCACCCGCCGCGTCCGAGAAGTCCGCCGCTCCGGAGAAGTCAGCAGCGGACGTCCGCGCCGCGAAGAAGGAGCTGCAGAAGATCGAGCGGCAACTGGACAAGGTCTCCGACAAGGAGACCAAGCTGCACTCGCAAATCGCCGAAAACGCCACCGACTTCGAGAAGGTGGCGAAACTCGACGCCGAGCTGCGCGAACTGGCCGCAGAGCGCGAGGAGTTGGAGATGCGCTGGCTGGAGCTCGCCGAAGACGCCTGAGGGCGTGTGCGAAGAAGGCGTGCAGAGCCGACCGCACCGCCCCGGGGCGCCCCCCGGACTCCCGATAACGACGGCATCACGGGCCGGTTCTCCCTTGGGTACAGGGGCGGACCGGCCCCTTTTTTCACAACTCCCAGGTGATAGAAAGAAACCCCGCTCGACTGACGTGACGCTGCGCAATCCATGTCCGATTCGCTCCTTTCCTCAGGCAACTGCCCGATGGAATCGCGGGGGAGGCCGGTCGGGCTGTGGACCGCACAAAGGGGGAAGAGCTGAAATGACTCAGCCGCCCAGCCAGCAACCGCCGCAGGGAGGCTTCGGCTCTCCGCAGGATCCTCAGCACCAGGTTCCCCAACAGCCCGCGCAGCCGCCCCAGATGCCGCCGGTCCCGCCGCAGGCCCCGGCGGCGCCGCCCACGGGACAGCCCGCGGGACAGCCCGGCTACGGCTATCCGCAGACCCCGCCGCCCGGCCAGCCGCAGCCCGGTTACGGCTACCCGCAGCAGGCCCCCGGCCAGCCCGGCCCGTACAACCAGCCGGGTCCGTACGGACAGCAGCCCGGCCCGTACAACCAGCAGCCCGGCCCGTACGGCCAGCCGCAGGGCGGTTACGGCTACCCGACCCAGCCGCAGTACCCCGGCGCCCCCACTCCCCCGCAGGGCGGCGGCAGTGGCAACTTCTTCAAGCGCAAGCCCGGTGTCGTCATCGGTGCGGCCGTGGCGGCCCTCCTCGTCATCGGGACCGGCACCTGGTTCGCACTGAGCGGCGGTGACGACGAGAAGAAGCCCGACGCCAAGCAGAGCGCGTCGCCGCAGCCGAGCGGTTCGGCATCCGTCGACCAGGGCGACGGCAGCGGCGGCGGCCGCAACGCCGCGGACGACCTCAACGCCGGTCGCAAGGACGGCGAGTCGAAGGTGCTCTGGCTCGCGAAGAACGACATCGACCTGCCGCGCAACGGCGCCGAGATACAGGGCCCGTGGTTCGTCGGCGACCTCGTCGTCAAGGGCATGTACAAGGAACTCGCCGGCTTCTCGGCCGCCGACGGCACGAAGAAGTGGACCCTGCCGCTGCCCGGCGAGCTGTGCGCCGCGCCTGTCCGCAGCACCGAGGACGGCAAGCTCGTCATCGGCTTCAAGGACGGCACCACCAAGGACGCCAAGTGCACCCAGATGCAGCTGGTCGACCTGAAGACCGGCAAGGCGGGCTGGAAGAAGGAGATCACCAAGAAGGGCGCCTTCGACCTGCTCTCCGACATCACGCTGGCGATCAGCGGCGACACGGTGACCGCCGCCCGCACCGGCAACGCCGACGCGTTCCGGATCAGCGACGGCAAGCCGCTGTTCGGCAAGCTGCCGGGCAACTGCCAGCCGGAGGCGTTCGCCGGCGGCCCCAAGCTGATCGCCGCCGAGTCCTGCCCCACCGGCGACATCGACAAGACCCAGGAACAGCTCCAGGAGCTCGACCCGGTCACCGGCAAGGCCAAGTGGACCTACAAGCTCCCGGCCAACTGGGAGGTCGACAAGGTCTATTCGGTCAGTCCCCTGGTCGTCTCGCTGAGCCAGCGCGAACAGAAGAAGTGGAGCGTCATCGCGCTCAACGCGAACGGCACGCTGCGTTCGCAGATCGACGGCGGCAAGGACCGCTTCCAGCCCCGCTGCGGCGGCGGCTTCGTCGTCTTCGGCAAAACCCTGGAGGGCTGTGTCGGCGTCGCCGCCGACGCCAACACCTTCTACATGGCGACCGAGCCCAAGGAGGGCGGCGCCGCCCGCACCAACTCCGTCGTGGCGTTCAACCTCAGCACCGGCAAGGCCAAGTGGCGCGCCGACGCGCCCGCCGACCGCACGATGATCCCGCTGCGGATGGAGGGCTCCAGCGTCCTGCTGTACATGGAGGCGTCGTACAACGCGGGCGGCGCGGTGGCGACGCTGGCACCGACCGGCGGGAAGCCGGCCGTGATCCTGCAGAACCCGGCGTCGACCGCCCAGATCGAAAGCTCCTTCTGGTCGCCGAAGCTGGCCTACCAGGACGGCCGTTTCTTCATCGCGAGCGGCCGGGTCAGCGCGTCGAACGACAAGGAAGAGAAAGAGACGAAGACGATGATGGCCTTCGGCAAGTGACTGCGTCCGACGGACGCCCCGGAACCGACAGACTCCTTCTCTTCAGAGGTACGTACGCATGACGCAGCCACCGCAGCCGCCCAACCAGCCACCGCAGCCCCCGAACCAGCCGCCCCAGGCTCCGAACCAGCCCCCGCAGGCTTCTCCTCAGGGCGGCTTCGGCGCGCCCCAGGATCCTCCGCCCGGTGGTTTCGGCGCCCCGCAGGATCCTCCGCCCGGTGGTTTCGGCGCGCCCACCCCGGCCCCGCAGAACCCCGGCTACGGCTATCCGCAGACGCCGCCGCCCGGCCAGCCCGCCGGTTACGGCTATCCGCAGGCCCCCGGCCAGCCGCCGACCCAGCCGATGGGGCAGCAGCCGTACGGCTACGGCTACCCGACCCAGCCCGCGCAGCAGCAGTACCTGCCGCCCCAGCAGGGCGGTCCCGGCGGTGGCAAGAAGCTGAACACCCAGATGCAGATCATCATCGCGGCGGTCGTCGCGGTGGTCCTGATCGTCGCCGGCGGTGTCTGGTTCGCGTCGAGCGGCGGCGACGACTCCAAGAAGGACGACGCCAAGGGCTCGACCGAGGGCGCCGACGGCGGCAAGAGCAAGGCCATCGGCGGTGGCGGCAAGGAGAAGGCGCCCGCCAACACCGCGGCCAAGGTGGCCTTCCAGTTGCCGCAGCCCAAGGTCACCGACACCACCAGCGTGGTCGGTTCCTGGGTCACCGACTCGGCCTACGTCAAGACCGGCATCAACTCCGTCGTCGGCTACGACCTGGCCAAGGGCACCGTGCTGTGGACCATTCCGCTGCCCGGCCAGGTGTGCGCGGCCTCCCGGCACGCCACCGCGGACCACAAGACCGCGATCGCCTTCGAGCCCGCCAAGCGCGTCCCGCCGAAGAACTACCAGACGTGCACCGAGGTGGGTGCCATCGACCTGAAGGCCGGCAAGCTCCTGTGGACCAAGTCGACCACGGGAACCGGTGACGACAAGGTCCGCTACAACGAGATCACGCTGAGCGGCAACACGGTCGCCGCCGGCGGCACCGACGGCGGTGCGGCCTTCGACCTCGGCACCGGAGCGATCCGCTGGAAGCCCGAGGCCAACGCCGAGAACTGCTACGACATGGGCTACGGCGGCGGCGAGGCGCTGGTGGCGGCCCGCAAGTGCGGTGAGTACGGCAGCCAGTACGTCGTCATCCAGCCGCTGAACCCGTCGACCGGAGCGCCTGCCTCCTCGTTCAAGATGCCGACGGGCGTCGAGTACGCGGGCATCGTCTCCACCAAGCCGCTGGTCGTCGCCGCGGACGTCGGTGACACCGCCGGGGACGGCAGCAGCATCTCGGACTTCTTCGTCGTCGACGAGAAGACCGGCAAGCTGAAGGTCAAGATCGCCGCGGATGCCGACCGGTTCGACGCGAGCTGCGGCTCCACCGAGGTCGAGTCCTGCCAGAGCGCGGTCGTCGGCAACGGCCGGCTGTACCTGCCCACCGAGGAGCACGAGGGCGGCGGCGAATACGGCGACACCAACGAGATCGTCTCGTTCGACCTGAACACGGGCAAGCCGACCACCGACAGGGCCGACGCGGGCGACCGGTACACGATCCACCCGCTGCGCATGGACGGCGGCAACATCATCGCGTACAAGCGGCCCCCGTACGACAAGGGCGGCCAGATCATCAGCATCGACGGCGGCACCTTCAAGCAGACGGTGCTGCTGGAGAACCCCGCGGACGAGTCGATCCGGGACGCCGAGACCAGCTTCAGCATGGACTACGCCGAGATCAAGTACACCAACGGCCGGCTGTTCATGTCCGAGACGATGCTCAGCAAGCCGAGCAGCTCCGGCTCGGGCGATCTGGAGTATCTGGCGCTCAGCTTCACCACCAACTGACCGTGAAGCGATCAGGAGGTCCCCTCGCCGGCCGGCGAGGGGACCTCCTCCGTTCTGTCGGGCTGTCAACTTGCCCTGAACGACACGCATTTCGCCGATCCGAGGGATTTCTGACGCGTAGGGCAGGCACAACGTCGAACAAGCGTGTAGCTTGCCGGGTCAGTAGGGCTGGGGGCGTCAGAGGGCTGGGGGGCCGGGGGGCCGACTCCAGATGTTGGGGGGTTGCTCGATGGGTGTGCGGCTGATGGTGGTCGACGACCACCGACTGCTCGCCGAGGCGCTCGCCTCGGCGCTGAAGTTGCGCGGGCACCGGGTGCTCGCGGCGGCGGCGCCCACGGCGGGGGTGGCCGAGCTCGTGGTGAGCAGGGCGCCCGAGGTGTGCCTGCTGGGGACGGCGACACCGGCGGAGCCGGGGGTCTTCGACCCGATCGTGCGGATCAAGCGGGAACGGCCGCAGGTGGCCGTGGTGGTGCTCGGCCCGGTGCCCTCGCCGCGCGGGATCGCGGCGGCCTTCGCGGCCGGCGCGTCCGGCTATGTGCGCCACGACGAGCGGATCGAGGGCGTCGAGCGGGCCATGGTCAAGGCGCGTGCGGGGGAGGCGGCGGTGGCACCGCAGCTGCTCCAGGGCGCGTTCGCCGAGCTGCTGAACCCGGCGGCGCAGCCCGACGACGAGGGGCAGCGGCTGCTGCGGATGCTCACCCCGCGCGAGGTGGAGGTGCTCGTACGCGTCGCGGAGGGCGAGGACACCCGGCTGATCGCGGCGGGCATGGGGATAGCTCCCAGCACGGCCCGTACGCACGTCCAGCGCGTGCTCATGAAACTGGGCGTCGGCTCGCGGCTGGAGGCCGCGGCCCTGGCGGCGCGGACGGGGCTCCTGGACCGCGCCGCGATCCCACTGCCCGCACCGGCACCGGACGCGGACTAGGCACCTCCGGCACCGGACGCGGACTAGGCCCCCGCCGGGGCCGGACGCCGGCCAGGCCCCTCCGGCCCCGGATGCGGGCCTGTCCCGCGCCCGCGCCTACGCCCGTGCCGAAGCCCGCGCCGGACGTGGATCAGGCCCACGCCCGCGCCGAACGTGGCCCACGCCCACGCCCGTGCCCGCGCCAAGGACATGGATCAGGCCTGCTCCGGGCCGGGACCGAGTCACACGAAACCCTCCACGCCCGGCCATCCGAATCCAACGCGTTCACTCACGCCACAGTTGACGTCTCTGTTGGCTCATGGTTTGTTGTGTTCGGTTATGTTGGGGTGGGTCGGGAGTCATGGAGGCGCTCCGCGTGAAGAAGACGGTGACCAGACTCGCCGACGGCCGAGAGCTGCTCTACTACGACTCCCGCGACGACGTCGTCCGCGACGCCGTCGACCTCCGGCCGCTGGACGCCACCGCCGCCACCACCTCCGAGATCCGCCACGACCCGCTGCTCGGCGACGCCGTCGCGATCGCCTCCCACCGCCAGGGCCGTACGTACCACCCGCCCGCCGACGCATGCCCCCTCTGCCCCTCCCGGGACGGCAGGCTCAGCGAGATCCCGGAAAGCGACTACGACGTCGTCGTCTTCGAGAACCGCTTCCCCTCCCTCGCCGGGGACTCCGGCCGCTGCGAAGTCGTCTGCTTCACCCCCGACCACGACGCGTCCTTCGCCGGCCTCACCGAACAGCAGGCCGCGCTCGTTCTGGACGCCTGGACCGACCGCACCGCCGAGCTCGCCGGACTCCCCCAGGTCCGGCAGGTGTTCTGCTTCGAGAACCGGGGCGCCGAGATCGGTGTGACGCTCGGCCATCCGCACGGGCAGATCTACGCGTACCCCTTCGTCACCCCCCGCACCGCCCTCATGCAGCGCTCGGTCGCCGAGCACCTCGCCGCCACCGGCCGCAATCTCTTCGACGACACCGTCGAGCGTGAAATCGCCGACTCCGTCCGGGTGGTCCTGGAGGGCGAACACTGGGTCGCGTTCGTGCCCTACGCCGCCCACTGGCCGTACGAGGTACACCTCTACCCGCGGCGCCGGGTGCCGGACCTGCGGGCACTGGACGAGGCGGCGCGCACAGAGTTCCCACAGGTCTATCTGGAATTGTTGAGGCGCTTCGACCGGATCTTCGGCACGGACCAGCAGCCGACGCCGTACATCGCCGCCTGGCACCAGGCGCCGTTCGGCGACGTGTCGCGCGAGGAGTTCGCGCTGCACCTCGAGCTTTTCACCGTCCGCCGCACTTCCGGCAAGCTGAAGTTCCTCGCCGGTTCCGAGTCCGGCATGAACGTGTTCATCAACGATGTGCCGCCGGAGACCGCGGCCCAGCGACTGCGAGAGGTGGCGAGCGCGTGAGCACTGCGCTTCACCGGGGGGCGACCCCCGGAACCCGGAAGTATCTGGTGACGGGCGGGGCCGGCTACGTCGGCGGCGTCGTGGCCGCGCATCTGCTGGAGGCGGGGCACGAGGTGACCGTGCTCGACGATCTGTCCACGGGCTTCCGCGAGGGCGTCCCGGCGGGCGCCGAGTTCATCGAGGGCCGGATCCAGGACGCTGCCCGATGGCTGGACTCCTCGTACGACGGAGTCCTGCACTTCGCCGCGTTCTCGCAGGTCGGCGAGTCGGTCGTGGATCCCGAGAAGTACTGGGTCAACAACGTCGGCGGCACGACGGCGCTGCTCGCCGCGATGCGTTCCGCCGGGGTCCGCAGGCTGGTCTTCTCGTCCACCGCGGCGACCTACGGAGAGCCCGTCTCCACCCCGATCAGGGAGACCGACCCGACCGCGCCGACCAGCCCGTACGGGGCCTCGAAGCTCGCCGTCGACCACATGATCGGCGGCGAGTGCGCCGCGCACGGTCTGGCCGCGGCCTCGCTGCGCTACTTCAACGTGGCGGGCGCGTACGGCAGCTCCGGTGAGCGCCACGACCCCGAGTCGCACCTCATCCCGCTCGTGCTCCAGGTCGCCCTCGGCAGGCGCGAGGCGATCTCCGTGTTCGGCGACGACTACCCGACCCCGGACGGCACCTGCGTACGCGACTACATCCACGTCGCCGACCTGGCGGAGGCACATCTGCTCGCCATGGACAAGGTCGTCCCCGGCGAGCATCTGATCTGCAACCTCGGCAACGGCAACGGCTTCTCCGTCCGCGAGGTCGTCGAGACCGTCCGCAAGGTCACCGGGCATCCGGTCCCCGAGGTCGCGGCCGCCCGCCGCGGCGGCGACCCGGCCGTGCTGGTCGCCTCCGCCGCGGCTGCCCAGGAGCGGCTGGGCTGGACCCCGACGCGGGCGGACCTCGCGGGCATCGTGGCCGACGCGTGGGCGTTCGCGCGGGAGAGGGCGGCGGAGAGGGCCACGGAGAGGTGAGCGTCGCCGGGCAGTTCACGAAGCTGTACGGCTACGCCCCCGAGGGCGTGTGGGCGGCGCCGGGCCGGGTCAATCTGATCGGCGAGTACACCGACTTCAACGACGGTTTCGTGATGCCGCTCGCACTGCCCCACACGGCGGTCGCGGCGGTCGCCCCCCGCACGGACGGGGTGCTCCGCGTCCACTCGGCGGACGTCACCCAGGGCGTGACCGAGCTGACGGTCTCCGGTCTCGCACCGGGCTCCTGCTCCGGCTGGTCGGCGTACCCGGCGGGGGTGGTCTGGGCGCTGCGGGAGGCCGGACACCCGGTCACCGGCGCCGACATCCACCTCGCCTCGACCGTGCCGACGGGCGCGGGACTGTCCTCCTCGGCGGCCCTGGAGGTCGTCACCGCGCTGGCTCTGAACGAGTTGTACGGGCTCGGCCTGCGCCGCGAGGAGCTCGCGCGACTGGCTCAGCGCGCCGAGAACGCGTTCGTCGGCGTCCCCTGCGGAATCATGGACCAGATGGCGTCGGCCTGCTGCACCGACGGCCACGCCCTCCACCTCGACACCCGCGATCTGAGCTGCCGCCAGGTCCCCTTCGACCTCGCCGCGCACGGTCTGGGGCTGCTGGTCGTCGACACGCGCGTGAAGCACGCGCTCGACGACGGCGCGTACGCGCAGCGGCGCGCGGGGTGCGAGGAGGGCGCGCGGGCGCTGGGCGTGCGCACGCTGCGCGAAGTCCCGTACGTGCAACTGCTCGACGCCCTCGCGCGTTTGAACAACGCGACGATTCGCGGGTACGTCCGCCATGTCGTCACCGACAACCACCGGGTCGAGCGGACGATCGCGCTCCTCGACGCGGGCGACATCCGCGCGGTCGGCCCGGTCCTCACCGAGGGCCACGCCTCGCTGCGGGACGATCTGGAGGTCTCCTGCCCGGAGTTGGACCTGGCCGTCTCCGCGGCGGTCGCGGCGGGAGCGCTGGGGGCCCGGATGACCGGCGGCGGCTTCGGCGGCTCGGCGATCGTCCTGGTCGAATCGGCGGACGCGGACACGGTGACCAAGGCGGTCCTGGAGGCCTTCGCGACCGCGGGCCACACCACCCCGCGCATCTTCCCGGCGGTCCCTTCGGCCGGGGCGTACCGGGTGGGCTGAGCATCAGCCGGGCCTCTCCACCAGGATGCTGTGCTTGTCCAGTGCACTCCGCGCACGGGCCGTCACACCCTCGGGGCTCAGCGAGCCTCTTCGTCGGAATGCTTGCTTGTTCAGTGCGCTCCGTGCACTGCTGCCACGCCCCTCGGGGCTCAGCCGAGCCTCTTCGTCAGAATGTATTCGGTGACGCCCGGTGGGTAGTCGGGGACCCGGCCGACGATCTCGTACCCGTGTTTCTTGTAGAACGCGGGCGCCTGGAAGTCCCAGGTCTCCAGGCGCGAGTACGCGCAGCCGCGGCCGATGCGCGCCTCACGTTCCGCCGCGGTGAGGAGCTGGGAGCCGAGGCCCGCGCCGCGGTGGGGGTCGTCGACCCAGAGCAGGTCGACATGGAGCCAGCGGGCCCAGGTGCGGCCCGTCAGGCCCGCGGCCAGCTCGCCCGTCGACTCGTCCAGCACCCAGACCTGCAGCGGGACTTCGTCGTCGTGCGGGGTACCGGCCAGGGCGCGCATCGCCGGGGAGCGCCGTGCGTTCGTGGCCTCCAGCCGCTCGCCGAGCAGAGTGCGGCGTTCTTTGTCGACTTCTGTCTCAAATCGAAACATGGGTCACACCCTAAACACCCTGGCCAACCAGTTCTGCAAATATCCTTCCGCTCCCGGCCCCCGGCCTTACTCTGATGCACAGCACTGGTGGGGGCCGGTGCTGTTCAGGGGGCGAGACAGTCGGGTACGACGCCCGGGGCGGGGTAGCAGTCAAGCACGGCGGCGGCCGTGGGATTGCGTACCACTCCATTCCCGGGCGCCGTGCCCGCGCTTCATGACCTCCGCCGGAAAACGCAGCCTGGGGGTGTCTGTGGTTCGTATCCGGGTTCTCGTGGTGGACGACCACCGGATCTTCGCCGAGTCCCTCGCCGCGGCGCTCGCCGCCGAGCCGGACGTCGAGGTCGCCGCGGCGGGCAGTGGCCCGGCCGCGCTGCGCTGCCTCGAGCGCGCGGCGTCCGACGGCCGCAAGTTCGACGTCATGCTCATAGACGCCGATCTGGGCGCGGCGGCGGGGCCGGCGGCCCCGGTCGTCGCCCGCGCGGTCCCCGACAACGGGGACGGCTTCGTCGACGGCATCTCCCTGGTGGCCGGGGTCCGTTCGGCCCGGCCCGCGGTCCGCACGGTGGTCCTCGCCGAGAAGGACGACCCGCGCCGCGCCGCGCTCGCGCTCCAGGCGGGCGCCTCGGGCTGGGTGGCCAAGGACTGCTCGCTGCAGCGGCTGCTCACGGTGATCCGCGGGGTGCTGCGCGACGAGACGCATCTGCCGCCCGCGCTGCTCACCGGCGTCCTGCGGGAGCTGACCGCCGCGCGCAAGCACCGCACCGAGAGCGAGCGGCTCGTCGAGTCGCTCACCCCGCGCGAGCGCGAGGTGCTGCGTTGCATGGTGGCGGGCCTCGGCCGCAAGGCGGTCGCCGAGCGCCTCTTCCTCTCCCCGCACACGGTCCGCACGCATATGCAGAACGTGCTGGGCAAGCTGGGCGTGCACTCCACCCTCGCCGCGGTGGCGCTGGCGCGCCGGGCCGGCGTCGGACCTGCCGAGCTCGGCAGGTCCTCAGCCGGGGATGTTGTCGAACGGGGCGGTCAACTGGCGTAGCAGTCCGGCCAGTTCACCACGCTGGGCCCGGGAGAGCTCCGAGAGGATGGCGCGCTCCTGGGCGAGCAGTCCGGCGAGCGCCTGATCGGCGCGGTCGCGGCCTTCGGAAGTGAGCCGCACCAACACCCCGCGCCGGTCGCTCGGATCGGGCAGCCGCTCGACCAGACCCTTCTTCGCGAGCCTGTCGATGCGGTTGGTCATCGTGCCCGAGGTGACCAGGGTCTGGGTCAGTAGCTGGCCGGGGGACAGCTGGTAGGGCGCGCCCGCGCGCCGCAGTGACGTCAGCACGTCGAATTCCCAGGGCTCCAGATTGTGCTCGGAGAACGCGAGCCGACGCGCGCGGTCGAGATGCCGCGCCAGCCTCGAGACGCGGCTGAGCACCTCGAGTGGTTCCACGTCGAGGTCGGGGCGCTCGCGGCGCCATGCAGCAACCAGTCGATCGACCTCGTCCTCCATGACGATCAGTGTAAATGGTCTGTCGACATGAAGTCTCTTGACGTCAAGATATATTCTGCTGGACTATGGGGCATGGTCGGGCCGGAACCCTGTTCCGGTTCCGGAAAACGTTCCAGCAAGGGGGCTCGAACATGCATTCCGTTCCAACCTGGGATCCACAGCAGTACCTCCGGCACTCAGGCCATCGCACCCGTCCGTTCCTGGATCTACTCGCCCGAATACCGGATCTGCCTCAAGGAGGACGGCCGGCCCGGATCGCCGACATCGGCTGCGGGCCAGGCAACGTCACCATCCTGCTGGCCGACCGCTGGCCGGACGCCCGTATCACCGGATTCGACCTCTCACCCGAAATGCTCGCCCGCGCCGACAAGGAGTACGCGGGCGCCACCTCAGGCGGCGGCTGGCTCGATTTCCGTCCTGCCGACGCCGCGCACTGGACACCTGACGAGCCGTACGACCTCATCGTCTCCAACGCGGCACTTCAATGGGTGCCCAACCACCCCGAATCCTTCGCCACCTGGATCGACGGCCTGGCACCCGGCGGCACCTTCGCCTTCCAGGTCCCCGGAAACTTCGACTCACCCAGCCACGCGCTGCTCGGCGAACTGTGCGACACCCCGCAGTGGCGCGACCGTCTGAGCGGCCAGGGCCGCCGCTTCGTCCATGTCCTGGAACCGGCCGACTACCTCCTCCGTCTCGCCGACCTCGGCTGTGCGACGGACACCTGGGAAACAACGTATCTCCAACTTCTCACCGGCGAGGACCCCGTCCTCGACTGGGTGAAGGGCACCGCGCTCCGCCCGGTCCTCACCGCCCTCGAAGGGGACGGCGAGGCCACCGAGGAATTCCTCGGCCAGTACCGCGATCTGCTCCGCAAGGCCTATCCGCCCGGGCCGCACGGCACGGTGTTCCCGTTCCGCCGCATCTTCGCCGTGGCCCGCAAACCGCAGTAGAGGCAGAGGGGGAAACAGGTGCTGACCGCACTCGACCACGTCCAGCTCGCCGCGCCACCGGGCTCCGAGGACGCCCTGCGCGCCTACTACGCCGATGCCCTCGGCATGACCGAGATCCCCAAGCCCCCGGCCCTCGCCGCCAACGGCGGCTGCTGGTTCACGGCCGGGGCCGTACAGCTCCACGTCGGCATCCAGAACGACTTCCACCCTGCGAAGAAGGCCCACCCCGGCCTGCGTGTCAGCGGTATCGAGGCGTATGCCGACCGCCTCGCATCCCAAGGGGCCAAGGTCGTCTGGGACCACGACCTCCCGGGCCACCGGCGCTTCTTCTCCGAGGACCCGGTCGGCAACCGGCTGGAGTTCCTGGAGTCCGACCCCGAGTCGGCGCCATGATCGGTTTAACCGACCGGTCGGCGACCGGTCCGTCCCATCGCGGCGACCGGACCGACCGCCGACCGGGTCATGCGTGCCCGCGGGCTCAGCTCTTGCGGTGACCTATCAGCCGCGGCTTCGGCTCCAGACCGTCCAGGCCGTGCCACGCAAGATTCACCAGATGCGCCGCGACCTCCGCCTTCTTCGGCTTGCGGGCGTCCAGCCACCACTGGCCGGTCAGCGCGACCATCCCCACCAGTGCCTGCGCGTACAGCGGAGCCAGCTTCGGATCGAAGCCGCGGGCCTTGAACTCCAGGCCCAGGATGTCCTCGACCTGCGTGGCGATATCGCTGATCAGCGAAGCGAACGTGCCCGTGGACTGGGCCACCGGCGAGTCACGGACCAGGATGCGGAACCCGTCCGTGTACGTCTCGATGTAGTCGAGCAGGGCGAACGCAGCCTGCTCCAGCAGCTCACGCGGATGACCCGCGGTCAGGGCCCCGGTCACCATGTCGAGGAGCTGACGCATCTCCCGGTCCACCACGACCGCGTATAGACCTTCCTTGCCGCCGAAGTGCTCGTACACCACCGGCTTGGAGACCCCGGCCTTCGCCGCGATCTCCTCCACCGACGTGCCCTCGAAACCCTTCTCGGCGAAGAGCGTGCGACCGATGTCGAGCAGTTGCTGGCGGCGCTCCGCCCCGGTCATCCGGACCCTGCGCCCGCGCCGGGGCCTGTCGCTGCTGCTGCTACTGCCGTCGATCGCCACGTCCTCAATCATGCCGCCTCCGCGGCCTCCGTCCTGCGCCGGGCGTCGATCCGGTCCGCGCTCGGCCAGCGCACGTCGTACGCCCAGCCCGCCAGCTCGAACCAGCGGATCAGCCGCGCGCTGGAGTCGATCTGCCCACGCATCACACCGTGCCGCGCGCTCGTCGGGTCCGCGTGGTGCAGGTTGTGCCAGGACTCGCCGCACGACAGCACCGCCAGCCACCACACGTTGCCCGAGCGGTCACGCGACTTGAAGGGGCGCTTGCCCACGGCGTGGCAGATCGAGTTGATCGACCATGTGACGTGGTGCAGCAGCGCGACCCGGACCAGCGAGCCCCAGAAGAACGCCGTGAACGCGCCCCACCAGGACATCGTCACCAGACCGCCGACCAGCGGCGGGATCGCCAGTGAGACGATCGTCCAGTAGACGAACTGGCGGGAGACCGCCCGGATCGCCGGGTCCTTGATCAGATCCGGCGCGTACTTGTGCTGCGGCGTCTGCTCCTCGTCGAACAGCCAGCCGATGTGCGCCCACCACAGGCCCTTCATCAGCGCCGGGACCGTCTCGCCGAAGCGCCACGGCGAATGCGGGTCACCCTCGGCGTCCGAGAACTTGTGGTGCTTGCGGTGATCCGCCACCCAGCGGACCAGCGGGCCCTCCACGGCCAGCGAACCCATGACCGCGAGCGCGATCCGCAGCGGACGCTTCGCCTTGAAGGAGCCATGCGTGAAATAGCGGTGGAAACCGATCGTGATGCCGTGGCAACCGATGTAGTACATCGCCACCATCAGGCCGAGGTCGAGCCAGCTCACGCCCCAGCCCCAGGCCAGCGGCACCGCGGCGAGCAGGGCGAGAAAGGGCACCGTGATGAACAGCAGCAGGGCGATCTGCTCGATCGAACGCTTCTTGTCGCCGCCGAGCGTGGCGGAGGGCAGGGCGGATGGTGACGGCTTCCGGGCGTCGTCGATCACATCGGGGCTTGTGGTCATGGGGTGTCCCCTGTGGGGTGAGAGGTGTGTCCGATCCGTAGGCTACGGATCCGTAACCTACGGCGTCGTAAGTATGGCAGCGCGAAGCCTCGCGGCAAGAGGGCTGTGGACAACGGCGCGTGAACGGACACCTATCCTGGGTGTCGTCGGACAGCGCGGTCCGCAAGCCTCCAGAAAACCTCCAGACGTGCTCAAACACTGCAAGGAGCCGCACCTGTGAGCAGTGCCGACCAGACCTCATCCGCCAGCGTGGAGCTGCGCTCCGACATCCGCCGACTGGGCGATCTCCTGGGTGAAACCCTCGTACGGCAAGAAGGCCCCGAGCTCCTGGAGCTCGTCGAACGCGTTCGCGCCCTCACCCGTACGGACGGCGAAGCCGCCGCCGCGCTGCTGGGAGACACCGACCTGGAGACCGCAGCGAAGCTCGTACGTGCGTTCTCCACCTATTTCCATCTTGCCAACGTCACCGAGCAGGTGCACCGCGGACGCGAGCTGCGCGAGCGCCGCGCCGCCGAAGGCGGACTGCTCTCCCGCACCGCCGACATGCTCAAGGAAGCCGACCCCGAGCATCTGCGCGAGACGGTCCGGCACCTGAACGTCCGGCCCGTGTTCACGGCGCACCCCACCGAGGCCGCGCGCCGGTCCGTACTGAACAAGCTCCGGCGCATCGCCGAGCTGCTGGAGACCCCGGTCATCGCCGGCGACCGGCGCCGGCACGACCTGCGGCTGGCCGAGAACATCGACCTCGTCTGGCAGACCGACGAGCTGCGCGTCGTACGTCCCGAGCCCGCGGACGAGGCCCGCAACGCCATCTACTACCTCGACGAGCTGCACGCGGGCGCCGTCGGCGACGTCCTGGAGGACCTCGCCGCCGAGCTGGAGCGCGTCGGCGTCGAGCTGCCGGCCGGCACCCGGCCCCTCACCTTCGGCACCTGGATCGGCGGCGACCGCGACGGCAACCCCAACGTCACCCCGGACGTCACCCGTGAGGTGCTGATCCTCCAGCACGAGCACGGCATCACCGACGCCCTGGAAGCCATCGACTCACTGCGCGGACTGCTGTCCAACTCGATCAGGTACGCAGGAGCCACCGAGGAACTCCTCGGCTCCCTCCAGAGCGACCTGGAGTGCCTCCCCGAGATCAGCCCCCGCTACAAGCGCCTCAACGCAGAAGAGCCGTACCGCCTCAAGGCCACCTGCATCCGCCAGAAGCTCGTCAACACGCGCAAGCGCCTCGCCAAGGGCACGGCCCACGAGAGCGGCCGCGACTACCTCGGCACGGCCGAGCTCCTCCACGACCTGGAACTGATCCAGACGTCACTGCGCGAGCACCGCGGCGGACTGTTCGCCGACGGCCGCCTCGACCGTACGATCCGCACGCTCGCCGCCTTCGGACTGCAGCTCGCGACGATGGACGTACGCGAGCACGCCGACGCCCACCACCACGCGCTCGGCCAGCTCTTCGACCGGCTCGGCGAGGAGTCCTGGCGCTACGCCGACATGCCCCGCGACTACCGGCAGAAGCTGCTCGCCAAGGAACTCCGCTCGCGGCGGCCGCTCGCCCCCACGCCCGCGCCGCTGGACGCCGCCGGAGCCAAGACCCTCGGTGTCTTCCACACCGTGAAGGAAGCCTTCGAACGCTTCGGGCCCGAGGTCATCGAGTCGTACATCATCTCGATGTGCCAGGGCGCCGACGATGTCTTCGCGGCCGCCGTGCTCGCCCGCGAGGCCGGGCTGATCGATCTGCACGCCGGCTGGGCGAAGATCGGCATCGTGCCGCTGCTGGAGACCACCGACGAGCTGAAGGCCGCGGACGTCATCCTCGACGGAATGCTCGCCGACCCCTCGTACCGCCGTCTCGTCTCGCTGCGCGGCGACGTCCAGGAGGTCATGCTCGGCTACTCCGACTCCTCCAAGTTCGGCGGCATCACCACCTCGCAGTGGGAGATCCACCGGGCACAGCGGAGGCTGAGGGACGTCGCTCACCGCTACGGAGTCCGCCTGAGGCTGTTCCACGGCCGCGGGGGGACGGTCGGCCGCGGCGGCGGCCCCTCGCACGACGCGATCCTCGCGCAGCCCTGGGGCACGCTGGAGGGCGAGATCAAGGTGACCGAGCAGGGCGAGGTCATCTCCGACAAGTACCTGATCCCGTCCCTGGCCAGGGAGAACCTCGAACTGACCGTCGCCGCCACACTGCAGGCATCCGCCCTGCACACCGCGCCGCGGCAGTCCGACGAGGCGCTCGCACGCTGGGACGCCGCGATGGACACGGTCTCGGACGCGGCACACTCCGCGTACCGCCGCCTCGTGGAGGACCCCGACCTGCCCGCGTACTTCTTCGCCTCCACACCCGTCGACCAGCTCGCCGACCTGCACCTGGGCTCGCGGCCTTCGCGCCGCCCCGACAGCGGGGCGGGCCTGGACGGACTGCGGGCCATCCCGTGGGTCTTCGGCTGGACCCAGTCACGGCAGATCGTGCCGGGCTGGTTCGGCGTCGGATCCGGACTGCGCGCCCTGCGCGAGGCGGGGCCCGACTCCGTCCTGGAGGAGATGTACGAGCAGTGGCACTTCTTCCGGAACTTCATCTCGAACGTGGAGATGACACTCGCCAAGACGGACCTGCGGATCGCCCGGCACTACGTGGACACGCTGGTGCCGGACGAGCTGAAGCACGTCTTCGACGACATCGAGGCGGAGCACGAGCTGACAGTGCGTGAGGTGCTGCGGGTCACGGGCGGTGAGCAGCTGCTCGACTCCAACCCTGTGCTTCAGCAGACCTTCGCGATCAGGGACGCGTACCTGGACCCGATCTCCTACCTCCAGGTTGCCCTGCTGGCCCGGCAGCGCTCCGCCGCGGAACGCGGCGAGGCCGCCGACCCGCTGCTGTCACGAGCCCTGCTCCTGACGGTCAACGGCGTCGCGGCGGGCCTCCGCAACACGGGCTGACGCCCGGCCCCGACTCGAACACCGCCGGCCGGCGCCGTCAGGCGCCGGCCGGCGGTGTTCCTGGGCCCTGAAGGAATTCCTGGGCTACGCCCGGAGCCCGCCGCGCAGCGGCAGAGCTTTCACCCCAGCCGGGGCGGCTCGTGCGCGCCAGGAATCCCGTCGGCCGTCAGTGCTGCTGCTGGGCCTTGCGGCGGCGCATCACCAGGTAGCCGCCGCCCGCGACGAGAGCAGCCGCGACCGCCGAGAGCGCGCCCACGGGTGCGCTCGAACCGGTCTCGGCGAGGTCTCCGGAGTCGCCCTTCACGGACGGAGCCGGGGTGGGCCGGTCGTCCGCGGGCGTGGAGGGCGCCTCGTCCGCCGGGGCCGAGGGCTCGGCCGAGGGCTTGTCGCCCGGCTTGTCACCGGGCTTGTCGCCCGGCTTGGTGTCCTCGGACGCGCAGTCGGTCCAGAACACCTTGTGCTTGGCGCTGCCGTGCTCGCCGTCGAAGTTCCAGAACAGCTTGTAGTGGCCGTCGGGAAGGGACAGGTCCGCGGTCCGGCCGTGGCCGGAGCCGTCGAGCGTCAGTGAACCGGACTCGACCTCCTCGCCCTTGACGCCGGCGGTCGGGGCCCAGACCTCGATACGCCAGTCGACCTCCTGACCGGCGTCGAATCCGAAGGCGTCGAGGTAGAAGGTGCAGACGTGCGGCTCGTTCTTGCGGAGTTCTTCGCCGGTCCTGGCGTCGTGGATCTTCACGGTGCCGTTGTCGCCGGACGGGGTGGCGAGCGCGGAAGGGGCGAGCAGCAGCGAGCAGACCGCGGCCGTCACCACCGCGCCGGTGGAAGTGAGCATGCGCATGGGCAGTCCAACAGGGGAGAAGGGGAATGCCGTGGGGGGCGGCTCAGCTTCCTGTCGGCTGAGCCGGGCCGTCAATACGTGTGCTGACGCAATCCGCCCCAAGCGCTGCCAGTTGCCCGAATACTCCTCGGTAACGATCCTGTGAATGCGTCGTTCCGGTAACGGCCGGGCTTGTCAGAGCGCGAAGAACGCGCCCACCAACAGCGCTCCGCCCGCCGCTGCCGTCGCCCAGGCCGTGCGGGTCATACGAAGGCCGCCGCCGATGACGCAGGCGGCCAGCAGGAGCGCGCCGCCGAAGGGGAGCCAGGCGTGGAGCGCGCCGGGCCAGCCGGTGCGGACGACCTCGTCGGTGCCGGGCTTCACGACGACCTGGAGCGTGGCGCCCTTGGTGACGGCGACCGACCGCTCGATGACCACGCCCTTGCGCGCGGCGCCGGAGCCCTCGGGGTCGAACGGCCCCGTGCAGGTCTTCTCGCCGCAGCTGGCGACAGTGAGCGTGCCGTGCTCGCGGCCCTTGGCGAGCAGGACGTGCTGAGCCGTGGCCCAGGACGTCCAGACTCCGGCGACGAGCAGCAGCAGGGCGACCAGGACCATGGCCACACGGCGGCCGTGGTCGAGCATCCGGCCGGAGGAGTTCCGCTTCATGGGGCGCGATCCTTCGGCAAGCGACCGCGCTCGGTCAACCTTTGGCTAGAGGTTCGTCGGGGTTGTCAGGAGTTGTACGCGCTCTGCGCCCGCTCCAGACCCTCCGTCACCAGACACTCCACCGAGTCCGCCGCCCGGTCCACGAAGTAGTCCAGCTCCTTGCGCTCCGCCGACGAGAAATCCTTCAGCACGAAGTCGGCGACCTGCATCCGCCCCGGCGGACGACCGATCCCGAACCGCACCCGGTGGTAGTCCGCGCCCATCGCCTTCGTCATCGACTTCAGACCGTTGTGCCCGTTGTCCCCGCCGCCCAGCTTCAGCCGCAGAACGCCGTAGTCGATGTCCAGCTCGTCATGGACCGCAACGATGTGTGCCGTCGGAACCTTGTAGAAATCCCGCAGCGCCGTCACCGGACCGCCCGACAGATTCATGTACGACATGGGCTTGGCGATAACGACCCGCCGGCTCGCCGGCCCGGGCGAACCGATTCGGCCCTCGACGACCTGCGCCTGCGCCTTCGTCGCCCGCTTGAACTTCCCGCCCACGCGCTCGGCGAGCAGATCGGCCACCATGAACCCCACGTTGTGGCGGTTCGCCGCATAACCCGGCCCCGGATTACCGAGCCCCACGATCAGCCAAGGGGCGTTGGCGTCGTCCGTCGTCATGTCCGTCGCGTCTCCTCGCGTACCCGTACCCGTATACCTACAGCAAACGGGGTGGCAGGCCGCGTGGCCCGCCACCCCGTCAAGCAGAGCGTACGGCTCAGGCCTCGGTGGCCTCGGCGGCCTCGCCCTCGGCAGCCTCCTCGCCCTCGCCCGTCGGCTCCTCGGCCTGCGCGGCCAGGACCTGCAGCACGACAGCGTCCTCCTCGACGGCCAGGGTCACGCCGTTCGGCAGCGCGACGTCCTTGGCGAGAACGGAGGCACCGGCCTCCAGGCCCTCGACGGAGACGGTGAAGGACTCGGGGATGTGGGTGGCCTCGGCCTCGACCGGCAGCGCGTTGAGAACGTGCTCCAGCAGGTTGCCGCCCGGGGCCAGCTCGCCCTCGGTGGCCACCGGAACCTCGACCGTGACCTTCTCGCCGCGCTTCACCAGCAGCAGGTCGACGTGCTCCAGGAAGCCCTTCAGCGGGTCACGCTGCACGGACTTCGGGATCGCCAGCTCCGTCTTGCCCTCGATGTCCAGCGACAGCAGAACGTTCGGGGTACGCAGGGCGAGCAGCAGGTCGTGACCCGGCAGCGTGAGGTGGATCGGGTCGACGCCGTGGCCGTACAGAACACCCGGAACCTTGTTCTCGCGGCGGATGCGGCGCGCGGCACCCTTGCCGAACTCGGTACGGGTCTCGGTGGCGAGCTTCACCTCGGACATATGCACTCCTCGTATGTGGTGACGAACAGGAACGGTCACCCGGCCACGACTGGCCTGCTACGAAGAGCGCGTCGATAACGGACCGCCGTACAAACGAGTACGGCCTCCCTCGCCGAGCAACTTCGACAGTGTACTCGGCGGGGAGGCCGCCCCAGAAATCGATCTAGCCGGCGCCGGCTAACTCACTGCTCCTCGAAGAGGCTCGTCACCGAACCGTCCTCGAATACCTCACGCACCGCACGCGCGATCGTCGGAGCGATCGACAGGACCGTGATCTTGTCGAGCTCCAGATTGTTCGGGTCGGGCAGCGTGTTCGTGAACACGAACTCACTCACCTTGGAGTTCTTCAGACGGTCCGCTGCCGGACCGGACAGCACACCGTGCGTCGCCGTCACGATGACGTCCTCCGCGCCGTGCGCGAACAGCGCGTCCGCGGCCGCACAGATCGTGCCACCCGTGTCGATCATGTCGTCGACCAGGACACAGACCCGGCCCTCGACATTGCCGACCACCTCATGGACGGTGACCTGGTTCGCCACGTCCTTGTCGCGGCGCTTGTGCACGATCGCCAGCGGCGCGTCCAGCCGGTCGCACCAGCGGTCGGCCACACGCACACGGCCGGCGTCCGGGGACACCACCGTCAGCTTCGAACGGTCGACCTTCGCACCCACGTAGTCCGCGAGCAGCGGCAGCGCGAAGAGGTGGTCCACCGGGCCGTCGAAGAAGCCCTGGATCTGATCCGTGTGCAGATCCACCGTGAGGATGCGGTCGGCACCCGCGGTCTTCATCAGATCCGCGACCAGACGCGCCGAGATCGGCTCCCGGCCACGGTGCTTCTTGTCCTGACGGGCGTAACCGTAGAACGGGACGATCACCGTGATGCTCCGGGCCGAGGCCCGCTTCAGAGCATCGAGCATGATCAACTGCTCCATGATCCACTTGTTGATCGGAGCCGTGTGGCTCTGGATCAGGAAGCAGTCCGCGCCACGCGCCGACTCCTGGAAGCGGACGTAGATCTCACCGTTCGCGAAGTCGAAAGCCTTGGTCGGCACGAGACCGACACCCAGCTGATGTGCGACCTCTTCGGCCAGCTCGGGGTGGGCGCGGCCGGAGAAGAGCATCAGCTTCTTCTCGCCGGTCGTCTTGATCCCGGTCACAGCACTGTCTCCTCAGACGTGTTTCTCTGCCGCTGATCCGCCCGTCCCTGGTGCGGCGAGCCAGCCGAATCGTGTGCACGTATCACGGTACGCCGAGATTGGCGCACCTGTTTCCGGTCAGCCCTCGGCGTCGACCTGCCTGCCCGCCTCCGCGGCAGCCTGCGCCGCCGCGCTTCCCGGACGCTTACGAGCCACCCAACCCTCGATATTCCGCTGCTGGCCACGGGCCACGGCAAGCGAACCGGGCGGCACATCCTTGGTGATGACGGAGCCCGCCGCGGTGTACGCGCCGTCCCCGACTGTGACAGGAGCAACAAACATGTTGTCCGAGCCCGTCTTGCAGTGGGACCCGATCGTCGTGTGGTGCTTCGCCTCGCCGTCGTAGTTCACGAAGACGCTCGCGGCGCCGATGTTCGTGTACTCGCCGATCGTCGCGTCACCGACGTACGACAGATGGGGAACCTTCGTGCCCTCGCCGATCGTGGCGTTCTTCATCTCCACGTACGTGCCTGCCTTGGCCTTCAGACCGAGCTTCGTACCCGGGCGGAGATAGGCGTACGGGCCGACGGACGCCGACTCGCCGATCACCGCGCCCTCGGCCACCGTGTTGTCGACCCGGGCGCCCCTGCCGACAGTCGTGTCCCTCAGCCGGGTGTTCGGGCCGACCTCGGCGTCCTCCGCGACGTGCGTGGCGCCCAGCAACTGCGTACCCGGGTGGATCACCGCGTCCCGCTCGAACGTCACCGTCACGTCGACGAGCACCGACGCCGGATCGACGACCGTCACGCCGGCCATCATCGCCCGCTCCAGCAGCCGCTCGTTCAGCAGCCCGCGGGCCTCCGCGAGCTGCACACGGTTGTTGATGCCCAGGATCTCCCGGTGATCACCCGCGACCGAGGCCCCGACCCGGTGCCCCGCCTCGCGCAGGATCCCCAGCACATCGGTGAGGTACTCCTCGCCCTGGCTGTTGTCCGTACGCACCTTGCCCAGCGCATCCGCGAGCAGCTGCCCGTCGAACGCGAACACGCCGGAGTTGATCTCACTGATCGCCCGCTCGGCCTCGGTCGCGTCCTTGTGCTCCACGATCGCGGTGACCGCACCGGTCGCCGCGTCCCGCACGATCCGGCCGTAGCCGGTGGAATCCGGGACCTCGGCCGTCAGCACGGTCACGGCATTCCCGTCGGCGGCGTGCGTCGCGGTGAGCGCCGTCAGCGTCTCACCGGAAAGAAGGGGAGTGTCCCCGCAGACGACCACCACGGTGCCCTCGGGCGCCTGCCCGAGCTCCTCGAGCGCCATACGGACGGCGTGCCCCGTCCCGTTCTGCTCGGCCTGGAACGCCGTGCGCGTACCGGCGTAGTGGGTGGCGAGATGCTCCCTGACCTGCTCACTCGCGTGACCGACGACCACGACCAGCTGCTCCGGCTCCAGCTCACGGGCGGCGGACACGACATGTCCGACGAGCGAGCGCCCGGCGATTTCATGCAGGACCTTGGGGGTCTTCGACTTCATGCGGGTGCCCTCACCCGCTGCGAGGACGACGACGGCGGCCGGGCGGTTGGCGCTCACGGGAATGCCCTTCGGCTTCGATGCTTCGGGTGGGGGACACCCGAAGGATACCGGCACGTTTCAGGGGTGAAATGAGGGCGGGCCCTGACCGTGGAGGTCAGGACCCGAACCTGCGATGCTCCCCCGCCAGGACTCGAACCCGGACATAAGGCACCAAAAGCCTCAGTGCTGCCAATTACACCACAGGGGATGAATTCCGACGAAAACGGACACTTGGTCAGTCCGCCGGACCGGCACCCAACACTATGCCGTACCAAGCCCCTTCCATGCGACGGCGGAGATCGGCGCTCTGGGTGACGTCGGTGTGCGTTGCGTCCGTGTTCGATGACGTTTCGTGCTGTTGCAGTCGCCGGAAAATCGTTCGCGCGCTTCCGTAGGCTGGGAGACATGACCACAACGGGGGCACACCAGGACGCTGCGGGCGGGAACGCCCGGGCCTGGCTGTGGTGGGGGCGGCGGCGCAGTGTCGTGTTGGACGTCGGGCTCGCGCTCGTGTCCGCGGTGGAGTGTGCGCTGGAGGGGGTCCGGTTCGCGGACACGGCGGCGTTGCCGGTGGCGTTCGGGGTGGTCTTCGGGCTGATCGCCGGGTCGGCACTGGTGCTGCGGCGGCGGTGGCCGGTCGGTGTGGTGCTCGTCTCGATCGCGATCACGCCGGCCGAGATGGGTTTCCTGATGGGGATCGTCGGGCTCTACACGCTCGCGGCCTCGGAGGCGCCCCGGCGGATCATCGCCGCGTTGGCCGGGATGTCGCTGTTGGGGACGTTGATCGTCACCTTTGTGAGGACCCAGCAGGACGTGGTCTCCGCGGACTTCGATCCGGGGCCCTGGTACGTGCCGGTGGTGTCCGTCGTGATGTCGATCGGGCTGACCGCGCCGCCGTTGCTGCTCGGTCTGTATGTCGGGGCGCGGCGGAGGCTGATGGAGAGCTTGCGGGAGCGGGCCGACAGCCTGGAGCAGGAGCTGTCGCTGCTGGCGGACCGTGCGGAGCAGCGGGCGCAGTGGGCGCGTACGGAGGAGCGGACGCGGATCGCGCGGGAGATGCACGACGTGGTCGCGCACCGGGTGAGTCTGATGGTGGTGCATGCGGCGGCGTTGCAGGCGGTGGCGTTGAAGGATCCGCAGAAGGCGGTGCGGAACGCGGCGCTGGTCGGGGACATGGGCCGGCAGGCGTTGACGGAGCTGCGGGAGATGCTCGGGGTGCTGCGGGCCGGTGAGGAGGTCGCGGCGCGGGCGGCGGAGCCGGTGCCGTTGGCGGCTGTCGGGGTGGCCGCGGCTGCTGCCGCCGCTGCGGCGGCGGGGGACGGTCCTTCGCTGGCGGATCTGGAGCCGCTGGTGGAGCAGTCCCGGCAGGCGGGGATGGCCGTGGAGCTGACGGTGCACGGCGAGACGCGGGGATACCGGCCGGAGGTCGAGCAGACGGCGTTCCGGGTGGTGCAGGAGGCGTTGACGAACGTGCACAAGCATGCGGCGGGTGCGAAGACGTGGGTCCGGGTCGCTCATCGTGAGGCGGAGATCGCGATGCAGGTGGAGAACGGTCCGTCGGAGCGTGGTGTGGCGGATGCGGGTCTGCCGAGTGGGGGGAACGGACTGGTGGGGATGCGGGAGCGGGTGTCGGCGCTGGGCGGTGTGTTCGTGTCGGGTCCGACGGACGCGGGTGGGTTCCGGGTGTCGGCGGTGCTGCCGATGGATGCGCCGGCGGCGTAGTGCCTGCCGGGCCGGCCGGGCCGCCCGTCCGGCGCGCGCGGTTCTCGGTCCGTACCGGTGGGGAGCCGCGGTCGGGCTGTCTCAGGATGTCGTCAGTCGTGCCGGCTGGGCGCCGGTGACCAGTGTGATGAGGGCCTGGTCCAGGTCCGGGCCGAGGTACCAGTCGCCGGTGTGGTCGAGGCTGTAGACGCGGCCTTCGGTGTCGATGGCGAGGACCGCTTGGGCGTCGCCCTCTTCTCCGAGGGGGGCGATTTCGGTGTCGAGGGCTCGTCCGAGGTCGCCGAGGGTGCGGGCGAGGTGGAGTCCGGCGAGCGGGTCGAAGCGTACGGCTGTGGGTGCTGTCTGCCGGCCGGGGCCGGGTGGGGCGAGGAGGAGTGTGCCGAATTCGGCCCAGGCTTCGACCGCGGCGGGGAAGACGGCGTGCCGGTGGCCGCCGGGTGAGACGTGGGCGCGCAGGGCGTCGGCCCAGTGTTCGGCCTGTTTGATGTCCCAGCGGCCCGGCTGCCAGCCCGCGTCGCGCAGTGCGGCGTCGACGGCGACGGGGAAGCGGGTGGTGCTGAGGGGGTGGTCGGGCATGGGTGTGCGTTCAGCCGTTCTGGGTCTGGGTCGGGTCGACGGTACGGACGCCGAAGTGGGCGAGCATCGCCGTACAGGAGCGGCAGGGTGCGGCGTAGCTGCCGTGGAGGGGGTCGCCGTCCTCGCGGATGCGGCGGGCGGTGAGTTTGGCGTGTTTGAGGGAGCGGCGTGCTTCGCCCTGGGTGAGGGGTTTGCGCTGTGCGCGTTTGGAGCGGGCGGCGTCGGTGGCGGTGAGGTGGCGGGAGAGCAGGATCGCTTCGGGGCAGCGGCCGGTGAAGCGCTCCCGCTGGCCGCTGGTGAGGGTGTCGAGGAAGTCCTGGACGAGGGGGTGCAGCAGGGGCGGCTGGTCGCCCTTGCCGGCGGTGCAGGTGAGGGTTTCGCCGCGCACGGAGAGTGCTGCGGCCACGGTTGGCAGGATTCCGTCGCGGCGGAAGCGGAGTTCGGGCGGGCGGCCGTCGGCCTCCGCGCTGCTCCAGCTGAGTCTGGGGTCACCTGTTGTGACTGATGGTGCCGTGTGCATCGTGCTGTTGTCCCTCCCGTGCCCGCGGCGTCAGCCGCTGACGGACACTGCCCCCGAGTTGCTGGGACAGCCTGCCAAATGGGGCGGCAGGTAAGGAAGCGGGGTGACTGAAACGTGCAACTGTGTCGTGCTGCCTTCGGCTCAGGGTCACATGGGAGTGACGGTTCGTTACGGAAGCGGAGGGGCGGTACTCGCTGTTGCCGCACCGCATAGGCTGTGGTGAACCAGCCAGACGCAGCAGGGGGCAACCGCCATGACGACAGGTCGGCTCGGGCAGCAAGCCGCGCCACCGAACGCGGCCTACGCCGGGCAGGTCGTGCACTTCCCGGACCCGGTCAGGGCCGCTCGTCACCCCATGGGTGTACGAGTGGACGAGAACGGCTTTCCGGACTTCTCGCCGTATGCGCGTGCCGCCGCGGAGATCGCCGAGCCTCCTGAGGGTTTCGGTGTCGACGAACTGCGGCTCACCGACTACGTATCGGCGAACGCGGCGCTGCACGCCGACGGTCATGAGCTGTGGGACACCATCCCGGCGGTGGCGACGCCGCACGGCTGGACGTGGCACCACGCCGCGGGCGGCCGCCGGCTGGAGCTGGTGCCGGTCGAGGTGAAGGCGCTGCTGCGTCATCACGGCGGTATCGCGACGACCGCGGTCGATCACGCCAAGCGGGGTACGCGTCCGCTGCAGGAGACCCGGCCCGCGCACTTCGGCCTGCCCAAGGGGGCGGTGTCGGTGACCGAGCAGCAACTGCTGGGTGTGGAGGAGGACTTGGGGTACCGCCTGCCGGGTGCGTACCGCTCCTTCCTGAAGGCGGCGGGCGGGTGTGCGCCGGTGGGGGCCGCGCTCGACGCGGAGTTGGGGCTGCTGGTCGACCAGCCGTTCTTCACGGTGCGTGAGGAGGCCGCGGTCAATGACCTCGTGTATGTCAACAAGTGTCTGCGGGACCATCTGACGAAGGACTATCTGGGCGTCGGTTTCGTCCAGGGCGGGCTGCTGGCGGTCAAGGTCCGGGGCGGCGATGTCGGTTCGGTGTGGTTCTGCGCGTACGACGACGCCCGCGACCGGGACGGCTTGACGGTCGCCGACCGCGTGGAGCGGCTGTTGCTGCCGTGCGGCGAGGACTTCGACGTGTTCCTGTCCCGGCTGGCGGGTAATCCGCCCGAACTGGAGACCGTGGCGAACCTGATGGTGGACGGCGGCTTCGCGCGCGCCGTTCCGGTGGGGGAGTGAGCTTCTCGATGGTGACCTTCGCGCAGGCGCAGGAGCGCGCGGAAGAGTGGGTCAACGGCGATGTGCCCGCGTATCAGCATCGTGAGGTGCGGGTGCGGGAGTTCGAGCTGGGCTTCGTGGTGTGGGCGGAGGACCGTGCGGACGGTCCGACGTCGGACGGCGGGCGGCAGCGGCTGGTGATCGCCCGGGACAGCGGGGAGGCCACGCTGTGGCCGGGGCTGCCGGTGGGTGAGGTGATCCGTCGTTACGAGGAGGAGTACGGCACTCCGGACGTGGCGGCGGCGCCGGTCGTGGCGCAGCCGGAGCGGATCGATCTGAACCAGACGTCGTTCCTGTTGAGTCCGCCGGAGTGGCTGCAGGACGCGGCGGACAAGCTGGGCATTGCGGACCAGGGCGCGGGTGCCGGTGCCGGTGCGAGCGCGGGTGCCGGTGAATCTCCGGCGGGCGCGGGCCCGGTGGCGGGCTCGCCGGCGGCGACGGGTGCGGGTGCTTCTGCGGCGGCGGCTTCGGCGGGTGCCGATGTGCCCGGTGGTGGTACCGCTGGTCGTGGCTCGCATGTCGGCGGTGATGCCTGGCCGGGCTCGGCGGCTCCCGCTTCCGCACCGACGCCCGAGGCCTCCCCGGCCCCGGCGGCCGGTGGCCCGTCGCAGGGTGCCCCTACCGCGGGCACCGGCGCGGATTCCTCTCCCGCGGCTCCCGGGGCTCCTGCACCTTCCGCGGCTCCCGCACCTTCCGCGGGTCCCGCACCTTCCGTGCCTTCGCCGTCGACGCCGGCGGCCGGCTGGCCTGCCGCCGGCGGTGGCCACTACGAGCCCACCGCCTCCGACGGGGTGCCCGCGGCGCCCGGGCAGGGGACTCCGTGGGCCGGGACCGACACGAATGCCGCGGCGGAGGACGGTTCCGTGCCGTTGCCGGCGACGGTGTTCGCGCCGCCGCTGGCCGGTACGGACGAGGACGACACCCCGCCGCCGTCGGTGGGTGCGGACGCGCCGACCGCGCTGATGTCGGGCGGCAGCCAGCTGCCGCGTACCGCCGTTGCCCCCGCGCTCGACCCGCAGGTGCCAGGACCGCAGGTGCCGGGGCCCCAGCCGTCGGGGCCGCAGGTGCCGGGGCCGCAGCCGTCGGCCGGTGACATCGCCGACGCCGCGACCAGCAAGGCCGTGCTGCCGCCGCGTGCTTCGCGCGGCGGCGGTCCGACGACTCCGCCGCCGCCCGGCGCGCCCGGTATCCCCGGTGCCCGGCCCGGCGCGGCGCAGCCGCCGTCAGGCCCGGCGACCACGCCGCCGCCCGGCGCTCCGGCGGGCGGGTACGTACCGACGCAGCTGGTCTCGCAGCTCGGCCCGGACGGACCGCAGCCGCCGCAGGCCCCGCCCGCCGCTCCCGGTACGCCGCCCGGCGGTGTGCACCATGCCGCGACGATGCTGGCGGGCCCGGGTCAGGTCGGTCCGGGTGCGCCCCAGCCGCCCGGTCCGCCGGGGGTTCCGAATGCTCCGCAGCCGCCCGGCCCTCCCGGTTCTCCCGGTACGCCGCCCGGCGGTGTGCACCATGCCGCGACGATGCTGGCGGGCCCGGGTCAGGTCGGTCCGGGTGCGCCCCAGCCGCCCGGTCCGC